>JASLOV010000251.1 GCA_030745285.1 Dehalococcoidia bacterium
TCTGCAGCCCCTGGATGAAGCCCGACTCGTCGCCGACGTAGGTATTGATGATCCCCTCGACCGCCTTCTCCTGGGTGACCGGGTTGGTATCGCGCGTCAGCAGCACGTAGGTGGGACGCGCGCGGCGGTCGTGAATGAGCACCAGCGACTTGGCGGCCTCGAGCCGGACATCCTCGTCCCGGTCGGTCGCCGCCTCCATGAGCGCCGGCACCGCCGCGTGCACCTTGTTCTGCCCCAGCAGCCGCGCCGCCCGAATCCGGCGATCCGCCTCGGGATGCTGCAGGTCGTACACGAGTCCGTCGACGCTCCGGCGCTCTTCCTGCTGCGCCGGCCCGGCGGCGATGCCCGCGGAGCCCACAACAACGATGGCCGCCGTCACGATTCCGATCCACTGCGAAGCGCGCATCGTGCTCATCCCTCTCGCCTTCTCTTCAGGCCGATCGTCAGCGCGTTGACCTCCAGAAAACCTTAGATCATTCCACACTATACACGTATCTCACCGCCTCGGGCCGCAACATCTAGTGTCTTCGACGGCGTGCGCTATAATCCGCCGGCATGAACCACTCGCAGGCCGACGCGATCGCCGCGGAACTGATCGCCGTCTCGCGTGCCGAGTTGCAGGACCAGCTGCGGCGTCTGGAAGCCTGCGTCGGCCGACTCACGCTCGAACAACTCTGGGAGCGGCGTCACGATACCGAGAACTCGGTGGGCAACTTGCTGCTGCATCTGCGCGGCAACGTCCGGCAGTGGCTGGTCTGCGGAGTCGGCGGCCAACCCGACGATCGCGACCGCGACGCCGAATTCTCGCGGCGCGAGCCGATGCCGGCCGCGGGCCTTCTCGAACCGCTACGCCTCACGCTCGCGGAAGCCGACGCAGTCCTCGCCAGGCTGTCGACGTCGGATCTGCTGGCCAGCCGCCGGATCCAGGACCACGACGTCACGATCCTGCACGCGATCTATCATGTCGTGGAACACTTCTCGGGCCACGTCGGACAGGTCATTTGGGCCACGAAGCGAGCCACGGGCGAGGACCTCGGGTTCTATCGCTATCTCGACCCGAACGACGCGGAGGCGTGACCGCGCTCTCCGCGTTTCAGAATCGTAATTCTCTGTCGCTCGCTGTGGCGTTTTGGCACACGCGATTCGGTCCTGTCGAGCGCGGCCAGGGGTCGAAGAATCTCCGTATGATGTTGTGACTCAAGCGATTAGAATGCAGCAACAAGATTGATGAAAATCTGGTAACAATATTGCGTATTGGTCAGGGTCCGATAGTTACGGTACGCCCCCGATGAGGGAGTGCCATTTCGTAAACTCGTGTCTCGCAAAGGACGTTGACCAGTGGCTACTTCCCAGGCGACCGCCATGCCCCTCACCGAAGGCACCCAGCAGAAAGTCGACGCGGCCAAGCTAGGCATCCTGAAGACCCTCGAACAGGCCAACAAGGAACTCTGGCTGCTACTGTCGCTGTTCGTCATCATGGCGATGATGAACTTGCTTGTCGATTCCCAGCGCATGGTGCTGGGGTTCTACACCTTCCCGACCGTGTTCTCGGCCTACTCGTACGGCCGGCGGCACGCGACGCTCACGGCGTTCGCGAGCGTGTTGCTCGTCGTGCTGTTCACCTACTTCAATCCGGTCGGGTTCGAGCAGGCCGCCTCCGCCGACCTCATTCCGCGCCAGTGGCTGGACATCACGGTCTGGGGCGGGACGTTGGTCGTAATCGCGGGTATCTCATGGGCTCGCTCTACGAACACCAGGAACGGGCGCTCGATGACCTGCGTTCGACGTACCACGGCGTGCTGATGATCCTCCGTCACTTCATCTCGAAGGACAAGTACACCGAGAACCACAGCTACCGCGTGTCGGTGTACGCGACGAAGATCGCCGGCAGCCTCAATCTCCAGAACGAGCGGATCGAGGACATCCGCGCCGCCGCGCTGCTGCACGACATCGGCAAGCTCGACATCAGCCGCGAGCTGCTCTACAAGGCGGCGCGCCTGACGTCCGACGAGTTCGAGGAGATCAAGACGCACGTCGACAAGGGCGTCACGATGCTCGAGCCGGTCGGCGGTTCGCTGCGGCGCATCCTGCCGATCATCCTGTCGCACCACGACAAGTACGACGGCTCGGGCTACAACCCGACGGCCGGCGAGGAGATCCCGCTCGAGTCGCGGATCATCAGCGTCGCCGACGTCTACGACTCCCTGACCAGCGATCGACCGTACCGCAAGGCGATGTCGCCGTTCGACGCGAAGGAGATCCTGGTCAAGGGCTCGGGCACCGACTTCGACCCCGCCGTCGTCGAGGCGTTCAACGACGCCTTCCGCCGAGGGGAGATGGAGGTCCCGCAGTTGGTCGTCTGATCCGACGGCCAAGACGAGACACACAATGACGACGGGCGCGGCACTCGGCCGCGCCCGTCGTGTGTACGGGCCACCCGCGCGCGGTATACTCTCGCCAGGCACCCCGGGTATCAGATGCTTCCAGCGGCCCCGCGGCTCGCACGTCGACTCCTCGTCCCTGCATTGTCCGTGGCCGTGCTGTCGGCCGGCGCAGCGCCATCGCCCGCCGCCGCGCAGACCTCACCGCCAGGACTCGTCGTCGTCTTGGTGGTCGACCAGATGCGCGCCGACACGATCGAGCGCTACGGCGACGCGTGGAGCGGTGGCCTCCGGCGACTGCTCGACGACGGGGCTGTCTTTCGCGAGGCCAAGCACTCCTACTTCGGCACGTTGACCTGTGCGGGCCACGCCACGATTGCCACCGGCACCATCCCGAGCACGCATGGGATCTTGCTCGACGGGTGGTGGGACGCCGTCGCCGGGCGCCGCGTCCGGTGCACGGCGGACAACTCCGTAGAGGCTGTCGCCTACGGCTCGGGCGCCCGGGAACAGCACGGCCCGGCCACGATGCGCGTGGCGAGCCTGGCCGACGAACTCCGGCTGCAGAACGACCCCTCGGCGCAGGTCGCGGCATTTGCCGTCAAGGCGCGCGCCGCCGTGCCGCTGGCCGGACACCGCGGCGACGCCGTCGCCTGGTTCGACCCCGGCAACGTCTGGACGACATCGACCGCGTTCGCCGAGGCGCCCGTGCCGTTCGTCGCCGACTACATCCGGACCCACCCGGTCGAGGCCGCTCTGGGGCGGGTGTGGACACCCGTGTCGGCCGGCACGAACGGTGGCGACGGCAGCTTTGCCCATCGCCTGGCCCCGGAGAATGACAGCGGAGACGCCGACCGGGCGTTCTACACCGCCTGGCGGCGCAGTCCGTGGGCGGACGAGTACGTCGCCGGCCTGGCCACGGCAGCCGTGGACGCGCTCGAACTCGGCCGTGGCGCCGGCACCGACTATCTGGCGGTGGGATTCTCGGCGGCCGACTATGTCGGCCACGATTTCGGCCCACACAGCGCCGAGATCGAAGACACCTACCTGCGC
>JASLOV010000252.1 GCA_030745285.1 Dehalococcoidia bacterium
CGCACTGGTTGATCCGCAGCTCCGGCCCGACGACGATCACCGAGCGGCCCGAGTAGTCCACGCGCTTTCCGAGCAGGTTCTGGCGGAACCGCCCCTGCTTGCCCTTCAAGAGGTCCGAGAGCGACTTCAGCTTGTGGTTTCCGGAGCCGCTGACGGCGCGGCCGCGGCGGCCGTTGTCGATCAGCGAGTCGACGGCTTCCTGCAGCATCCGCTTCTCGTTGCGAATGATGATCTCCGGCGCGCCAAGGTTGAGCAGCCGCTTGAGGCGGTTGTTGCGGTTGATGACGCGACGGTAGAGGTCGTTCAGGTCAGAGGTTGCGAAGCGCCCCCCATCGAGCTGCACCATCGGGCGCAGGTCGGGCGGCAACACCGGCAGGTCCTGGATCACCATCCATTCCGGACGGTTGCCGGACTTGCGCAGCGACTCCACGACGCGCAGCCGCTTGGTCGCCTTCTTCTTGCGCTGCCCTGAGGTCGATTCGATATCCTCGTTCAGCCGGATGCGCAGGCCGTCGAGGTCGAGGCGCTCGAGGATCGCGAGGATCGCCTCGGCGCCCATGCCGGACTTGAAGACGAGCCCGAAGCGCTCCTCCAGCTCGGAGTGTTCCGCCTCGGTGAAGATCGTGAGCGCGTCGGCCTCGATCGGGTCGCGCAGCTTTTCCAGGTGCTTGGACAGGTCGCCATACTGCTCGCCGACGGCGTTGCGGACCTCCGTGATCTGGTCGCGCAGCGGCTCCAGCTCCTGGAAGGCGTCGTCGCGCTTCTTCTGTTCCGCCGCTTCGGCGGCCATCTGGATGGCGGCCTTCTTGCCGGCAACGCGCTCCTCGATCGCGCCCACCTGCTGGCGGGCGATCTCGTGCAACGCCTTGGTGGTTGCGGCGCTGATCAGTTCGCCGCGGGGGGCGACGGTCTCCTTGCGGAAGACCAGCTTGCCGCGCAGCTTCTCATCGGTGCGGCCCTTGAGGTCCTCTTCGAGCGCGCTCGCTTCTGTGTTGGTCTCGTTGATAGCGGCGGCGAGTTCTTCGTCGGCGGTGGCGAGTTCCTCGTCGCGACGACGCCGGATCTCGGCCAGCTCCTGCTCCAGGGCCTCCTCGCGAACGGCGATGCGGCTGGAGGTCTCACCCTCGCGGCGGCTCACCTCGTCGTCGATCTCCTTGTGCAGCAGCTCGAGCGCGTGCTGGCGCGCTTCCTCGTTGACGCCGGTGATCAAGTACTGCGCGAAGTAGAGCACCCGCTCCAGCGCGCGCGGGGGCACGTCCAGCAGCAGGCCGAGCCGGCTGGGCACGCCCTTGGAGAACCAGATGTGCGCCACCGGGGCGGCGAGGTTGATGTGCCCCATGCGCTCGCGTCGCACCTTGCTGCGTGCGACTTCCACGCCGCACTTGTCGCAGACAATGCCCTTGTAGCGGACGCGCTTGTACTTGCCGCAGTAGCACTCGAAGTCCTTCTGCGGGCCGAAGATGCGCTCGCAGAAGAGCCCGTCCTTCTCCGGCTTCAGCGTGCGGTAGTTGATCGTCTCGGGCTTGGTGACCTCTCCGTACGACCACGACCGGATCTGCGACGGCGATGCCAGGGAGAGCCTGATGGCGTTGAACTCGTTGACCTCAAGCAAGGGCGTCCTCCGCTTCACGACCAGAGAGGTTGATCCCGAGCGACGGGATCGACTCCATGTAGTCCTCGGAGAAGGTGACTTCCTCCTCCGCCTCGTTCAGGATCTCGACGCTCAGGCCGAGTGCTTGCAGTTCCTTGACGAGCACCTTGAAGGACTCCGGCACGCCGGGCTCCATGGTGTTCTCGCCCTTCACGATCGCCTCGTAAGCCTTCACCCGGCCGACGACATCGTCCGACTTCACGGTGAGGATTTCCTGCAGGGTGTGGGCGGCGCCGTACGCCTCCAGCGCCCAGACCTCCATCTCACCGAACCGCTGACCACCGAATTGCGCCTTGCCGCCCAGCGGCTGCTGGGTGATGAGCGAGTAGGGCCCGGTGGAGCGTGCGTGCACCTTGTCTTCGACCAGGTGGGCGAGCTTCATCATGTAGATGTACCCGACCGTTACCGGCCGGTCGAAGGGTTCGCCCGTGCGGCCGTCGTAGACGGTGCGCTTGCCGGAGACCGGTGGCGCCTCGTTGCTGCGGGTGGCGACTTCCTGCACGCGCTCATCGAACTTCTCGTCCGAGAGACGGCGCACGTTGGCCTCGCCGTGGCCCTCCATCCAGAGCGTGAGGCAGGCGCGACGGGCGACGCCGGGCTCGCCGCTGCGCAGCACTTCATCGACGTCGAAGCGGCCTTCCGTGAGGTAGGACTCGATCGCTTCCACGTCGACGCGCTCGCCGACCTCGGAGTCGGCGGCGGACAGTGCCTTCTCCGTCTCGACGGCACCGGCCTGCACCGCGAGCCAGGCACGACCGAGCGCGTCCTGGATATCGAGGTCGGTGGCGCCGTCGAAGACGGGGGTGGCGCAGCGGAATCCGAGGATGGAGGCGGCCATCCCGAGGTGCGTCTCCAGCACCTGCCCGACGTTCATGCGTGACGGCACGCCGATCGGGTTCAGCACGACCTCGACCGGGCGACCGTCTTCCAGGTACGGCATGTCTTCCAGCGGCATGACGCGGGAGACCACGCCCTTGTTGCCGTGGCGGCCGGCCATCTTGTCGCCTTCGGTGATCTTGCGCCTCTGGGCGACGGAGACGCGGACCATCATGTTGACGTCCGCTGGCAGTTCATCCGCCGCCGTGCGGCGGAAGATCTTGACGTCGATCACCTTGCCGCGTTCTCCGTGGGGGACGCGCAGCGAGGTGTCCTTCACCTCGCGCGCTTTCTCGCCGAAAATCGCGCGTAGCAGCTTCTCCTCCGGGGAGAGTTCGGTCTCGCCCTTGGGCGTGATCTTGCCGACGAGGATGTCGCCCTCGCGGACCTCGGCGCCGACGCGGATGATGCCCTCTTCATCGAGGTCCCGCAGCGACTCTTCGCCGACGGTGGGGATGTCGCGGGTGATCTCCTCGGAGCCCAGCTTGGTGTCGCGCGCGTCTACCTCGTGCTTCTCGATGTGGATCGACGTGAACTTGTCGTCGCGGACCACGCTCTCGGCGAGCACGATTGCGTCCTCGAAGTTCAGGCCCTCCCACGACATGAAGGCGACCAGGATCGACTGGCCGAGCGCCAGTTCGCCGTTCTGCGTCGAGGATGAGTCGACGAGCGGCTGACCGCGCTTCACCTTGTCTCCGCGTCGCACGAGCGAGCGCTGGTTGATGCACGTGCCCTGGTTGGAGCGCACGAACTTCAGCAGCGGGTACTGCTGCTCGCGGCCGGAACGGTACTTGATGGTGAGGAAGTTGGCGGTCGCGGAGAGGACGTCGCCGTCCTCCTCCGCCATGAACACCTGCCCGGAGTCCACTGCCGTGCGGTGCTCGATGCCGGTGCCGACGATCGGCACCTCCGGCCGCAGCAGCGGCACGGCCTGGCGTTGCATGTTCGCTCCCATGAGCGCGCGGTTGGCGTCGTCGTGCTCCAGGAACGGGATCAGCGCCGCGGCGACCGAGACGATCTGCTGCGGCGAGACATCGATGAAGTCGACGTCCGCGGCAGGGAGGACGCGATTGTCGCGGCCGTGCCGCACCTCGACGCGCTCGGCCAGGATGTTGCCGTGCTCGTCGATCTCCGTGTTGGCCTGTGCGACGCGGAACTCTTCTTCCTCGTTGGCGTCGAGGTAGATCGTCTCCTTGCCGGCGAAGGGCAGAATCTCAATGGTGTCCTTCTTCGCCTGCGCGAGCTTCGACGCCGCCTCGTCGTCGATCAGGTCGCCGGCGCGGCCGAGCACGCGGTTGCCATCGTCGCGGATGTCAGCCGCGAGGATGCGGCCGGGCAGTTCGCGGCTCTTCTTCGGCAGCTCGGAGAGAACGCGGCGGTAGGGCGTCTCGATGAAGCCGAAGTTGTTGACGACGCCGTAGGTGGCGAGCGAGCCGATCAGGCCGATGTTCGGCCCTTCCGGCGTCTCGATCGGGCAGATTCGGCCGTAGTGGCTGTGGTGCACGTCGCGAACATCGAAGCCTGCGCGGTCGCGCGAGAGGCCACCGGGACCCATGGCGGAGAGCTTGCGCTTATGGGCCAGTTCCGCCAGCGGGTTGACCTGGTCCATGAACTGCGAGAGCTGAGAGCCGCCGAAGAACTCCTTCATCGACGCCACCACCGGCCGGATGTTGACGAGCGCGGAGGGGGTCGCCTCTTCCGGGTCGGTGATTGTCATGCGCTCGCGCACGACCCGCTCCATGCGCAGCAGGCCGACGCGGAACTGGTTCTGGATCAGTTCGCCGACGGCACGCACGCGGCGGTTGCCGAGGTGGTCGATGTCGTCCGGCTCACCGCGCGAGTTGTTGATGGTGATCATCTTGCGGACGATGGCGACGATGTCTTCAGTGCGCAGCGTGCGGGTCTCCGGCGCATCGGTGATCGCCAGCCGCTTGTTGAGCTTGTAGCGACCGACGGGGCCGAGGTCGTAGCGACGCTCCGTGAAGAAGAGCTGTTCCAGCAGGCTGCGGGCGTTGTCCGCCGTCGGCGGGTCGCCCGGGCGCAGCCGGCGGTAGAACTCCTCCAGCGCCTGGCGGCGGTTCTCCGTGGGGTCCTTGTCCAGGGTTGCGGCGATGTAGGGGTGGTCCGGGTCGATGTCGACGTCCTGGAGCATGGCGCGGACGGCGTCGTCGTGGCCCAGGTCCTCGTCGTCCTTGTCGTCGTCCATGTCGATCGCGCGCAGCAGCACGCTGATCGGGATGCGGCGCTTGCGGTCGACCTTCACGTAAAGAACGTTCTTCTTGTCGGTCTCGAATTCCAGCCAGGCCCCGCGGTTGGGGATCAGCTTGGCGGCGGTCAGGCGGCGGCCGGTGGCGGGGTCCGGTGCGGCCGTGAAGTAGACGCCCGGTGAACGCACGAGCTGCGAGACGACGACGCGCTCCGCGCCGTTGATGATGAAGGTGCCGTGATCGGTCATCAACGGCAGGTCGCCCAGGAAGAGCTCCTGCTCCTTGATTTCGCCGGTCTCCTTGATCTCCAGCTGGACGTTTACGCGAAGCGGCGCGTCGAAGGTGCGGTCGCGCAGCCGTGCCTCGCGCTCGGTGTACTCCGGCTCTTCGATGCGGTACTCGCCGAAGCGCAGCTCCATGCGACCGCCGGTGAAGTCCTCGATCGGCGAGATCTCATCGAGCAGGGTCCGCAGCGTCGTATGAAGGAACTGATCGTAGGAGTCTTTGGAGATCTGGATCAGGTAGGGCATCTCGAGCACCAGCTCGGACTTGCCATAGTGCTGAACCGTGTTCGGGACGGTGCGGATGGAGCGCACGATGCGCCGGTCGACGGTCAACTTCGACTCCTCGCCTAAGCCGTTTGCTATACGATCAGCGACCCGCCGGGGACAGCGGGCCATTGGAGATGACAGCTACCGATGGCAGTCTCCGTACACACCAAAACGCCCGCCAGCGGCCAACCGCTGCCGGGTCGTTTGTTGTGAGGTGAACTGAGGTGCCGCCGCGCCCAGCTCGTTGAATGATAGGGAATCTGACACAGAACGGCAAGCCTAGCTTCGGGCGAGGATGCTGTCAATCGGAAATTCGGCCCGATGGGCGCGCAACGGCCCGGGCGGCCTGAGCCGCGAGCACGGCTGTCCTTCCGACCAGATGTCGCTGACGCTCGGCCAACGCCCTCCGCGCCAGCGTGCCGCCAACCAGCAGGGTGGCGACGTTTTCGCGGAGGCGCGCATCGTGCGTCGCGGCCGCCGCGTGATCGTGATCCGCACGAGCGCGACGGGCACCGACGGCGAGGCGCTGGCCGACGTGACGATGACTCACATCCCCCGGTGGGGGCTTCCGCGCGGTTCCGGGTGGCTGCACCGCCGCCGCTAGAGCGCTAGGTCGAGCTCGCGGCGGAAGAACTCGCGGGCGGCCTGCTCGGACGCGGCCGGCCACTCGATGTCGTGCGCTTCGCAGGCGAGCCGCAGCTGTTCGAGCACCACGGAGACCAGCCGCTCGTGAGCGACGCGGATCGCGGCGCCGTCCATGCGGCCTCCCTCGATGCCGCCGAAGGCGTCGCGGATCTGCGCGGCAAGGGAGTCGACGACCGCGCGCTGATCAGGCGGCAGGTGGCGCTCGTTGTGCAGGATGGCGCGCAGCGCGTCGGGCGGGCTCGACCGGGCGAGCATCGCCGGCACGACGATCGAGTAGAGCACGAGGATGGCGTTTGCCAGCAGCGAGCCGCGCTCGCCACGCCCGGCCAGACGCGCGGGCCACATGAATCCGGTAAAGAACTCGTCGACCAGGGCCCGTACGCGGCTGCGGACGAGACGGGCGTTCGCCGCCTCATCGACCTGCACCAGCCGGGCCACATCTGCCCGGTCGAACAACACGGATGGTGCGGCCGGACGCGGTGTGGCGGCGACTGCGCTCAGCCGCTCGATGAAGAGGTCGAGCCGGACCGGGCCCTCGAGGCAGGTGATCAGGAGATGCGTGCCGGGCAGCCGGGCACGGTTCAGCCCGATCACCGGGGCGATGGTCTCCAGCAGCGTGCGATCCTGGTCGACGAGGCCCTTGAAGTCCTCTTCGGCCACGATAATGTGCAGGTCGATGTCCGACCAGGCGTCCTCGGTTGCCCGGGCGAACGATCCCTCCAGCCATGCAGCCAGCACCCGGTCGTCGGCGGCGAGCACCGCCGTCGCTCGTTCGACCAGCCGACGCTGCAGCGCCGGTTCGATTGTGCGAGTCATCACAATGTGGCCGAGGGTACCAGCCCCGCGGTGAAGATCGCCAGCGGTGGCAGGTGGGATGCTGGGTGCGACGCCGAACCGGGCCGACGGACGGAGACCGCCTTGAACGACCAGGACCTTGCCGCATTCCTCGACCGGCCGCTCACGGCGGTGGCCGGCACCATCGGGCGGGACGGCTCCCCGCATGCGGTGCCGCTCTGGTATCGCTACGACGGCGGGCGATTCACGATCTGGACGGGAGAGAGCCGCGCCTGGGTGCGGAACCTGCAGCGCGACCCACGCATCAGTCTCACCATCGCCGAGCACGACCGGCCCTTCGCGGCGGTGCTCGTGCGCGGGACGGCGACCGTGACCACCAGCGGCGCGGCGCTGGACGAGGCGCGGCGTATCTGCGCCCGCTACATCGAGGCGAGCGCGCTCGATGGGTACGTCGAGGGGTTCAGTGACCTCCAGACGATCGTGGAGGTGACGCCGGACCGGGTTGCCTCCTGGGGTCGCGGCTACTGAGCGCCTGCCGCGGCGCCCGCTGAACGGGCCCCCTGAAGGGCAGCCGCGTCTACACTGTGGCCCGCCCGAGCGCACGACGACCGTGCCGCCGATGGCGCCCCGACGAGAGCCACCGATGGAAGGCAGGCCCATGGACTTCGAACTCTCCGACTCTGACCGGCTGATCCAGCAGAGCGCGCGCCGCGTCGCACAGGAGGTGATTGCGCCTCGCGCGGCCGAGATCGATGCGACCGCCCAGTACCCGGAGGACGTCTACGAGGCGTTCAAGGAGGCCGACCTGCTGGGCATCACCCTGCCGGCGGAGGTCGGCGGCGCGGATGCCGGCACGGTGGCGCTGGCCGTCGCCGTCGAGGAGGTGGCGAAGCATTGTTGCTCCTCCGGGCTGATGTTGCTGCTGTCGTCGCTCTCGACGCACCCGGTCAAACTTTTCGGCAGTGCGGAGCAGCAGGCGGACTACATCGGGCCGGTGGCGCGGGGCGAAAAGAAGGCGGCGTTCTGCCTGACCGAGCCGGACGCCGGTTCGGACATCGCCGGCATGCAGTCACGGGCGGTGCGGGACGGCGACGACTATCTGATCTCCGGGCAGAAGTGCTTCATCTCCGGCGGGCCGCTGGCCGACCAGGTGGTGGTGTTCGCCAAGACCGACCCGGACGCCGGTGGGCGCGGCATCTCCGCCTTCACCGTCGACACCAGTTCCCCGGGCTTCGAGGTGACGTCCGAGGACGTGAAGATGGGCGTACGTGGCGTGCCGACGGGCCTGCTGACCTTCGACCAGGTGCGGGTGCCGAAGTCGGCGCTGATCGGTGAGGAAGGGCGCGGCCAGCGCATCGCGCTGAGCACGCTCAGCAGCCTGCGCCCGGTCGTCGGCGCGCGCGGGGTGGGGCTGGCGGAAGGGGCGCTTTCATACGCGCTGAACTACGCGCGGCAGCGGCAGGCGTTCGGCGGGCCGCTGACGGACCTGCAGGCGATCCAGATGAAGCTCGCCGAGATGGCGATCGAGATCGAGGCCGCGCGGCTGCTGGTCCTCCAGGGATGCTGGCTGATCGACCAGGACCGCTTCGGCGCGGAGAACGCCCACATGCTGGCGATCGCGAAGGCCATCGCGACGGAGATGGCGAACCCCGCGGCGTCCCAGGCGCTGCAGATCCACGGCGGCGCCGGCTACAAGGCCGACCCCCCGCGGGAGCGCCACGACCGTGA
>JASLOV010000253.1 GCA_030745285.1 Dehalococcoidia bacterium
TGGATATCTGCCTCGTCGTGTCATCGCTCCATCCTCTCTAAGGTTGGAGCCTCCAACATTCCCGGGGCGGTTCAGACGCTGTGTATCGTCTTGCCTGTATGACGATCTTCCCTCCCCGGATCGGGTCGGGGTCAAAGGCGATCGCATCGACGCCCCCATCGCGGCTCGCCTGGGTGACGCGTACTTCACCGCCGGACGATGCGAACTCCTGCTCGAACAACTCTCGAATCAAGTGCTCGAACTCCTCCCACGGCATGGCGGCGAGGTTTGTCCCAGAGGCCAGGGCGTCCGCCACGTCTCTTGACGCGACGAACCGAGTGTCCGTGCGATCGAGCTGCAAGATCGGCTGGACCGGTGTTAGTCCAGCCAGCCTCGCCGCTGAGACTCCCTTGAGGCTCTTGAAGCAGGCGCGAGGTTCGACGGCGGAGAGCTTGATCGCAAGAAACTCCTCACGGCGAGCCTGAACTGACAGGATGCAGGCCTGCTGCTCCTGACCCGTGGCAGGATCTACGGATTCGACCCACCCGTTGAACACGATGGCCTCGTACGCGCCCGCTTCGTCTGACTCGAACAGCTCATGCAGCGTTCGAATCGCCACCTGATAGCAGACGCTGTCGTATCGGGTGTTCAGCTGCCGTTCCGTCACGTGCTTTTCGCGCATCTCGCCGCTGACGAACGTCACCTTCGACAGCGTTGGCAGACGATCCTTTTCAGGCAGGCGGTACTCCACTGCAAGCACACCGCTGTCCGGATTGAATCCAAGGTCGAAGTCAACCTCCATCCAATCGGGGTACTGCGAAGCGTTCAGCACCAGCTCGGCGTGCTCATCGATTGCCTCGGGGTTACTTGCGCCTTCCGATATGTCGCTTTCAGGGCGTCCACTTCAGCGTTGGCAGCGTCCTGTCGCTCCCGATGCTCCTTCTCCGCAGTTCCCCATGATTGCCGTTCTACATCGAGCTGCTCCCGGAGCGTCGCCTCGCGCTTGTCGGTCTCGGCAATGGACTTCTCCCATTGCTCCTTCGCTTGAGTGAGCCGCTTCGTGGACTCGGCCTTCGCGTCTTCCTCCTTCGCCAGTCTCCGGGACGAGAAGATGTGGTCGAGCAGAGAGAGTTGAGGCGATACGTTGAACTTGCCGGCGCGGGGTTTGCGAGGTCACTTGAGCGGGACGACATCGAGCGGTTCACCCGACTTCGGGTCGTACTCGATCTCTTTCGCCTTACCGGAGCGCCGACTGAACGGCCGGCGATCCTTGAGCGACTCCCAGTGAACGCGGTCGTCGACCGATAGGGTGTGAGCGAGGATTTCTTCGCATGCGCTGATCGCAGCCAACGCATCCTGTGCCTGCTGCTCCGCGGCAGCCTTTCCTTCCTGGACGCGTGCTCGCTTATCTTCGGCATCCCGTTTGAGTGTCCACATCTGGTCCCACCGAGCCAGTTGCGCCTCAATCTTGTTCTCAAGGATCGCGAACTCGGGGTCAGCCAATACGCGATGTGCATTCAGCCCACCGTGCCGAAGTTCCA
This sequence comes from Dehalococcoidia bacterium, assembly GCA_030745285.1. Lineage (GTDB taxonomy): Bacteria > Chloroflexota > Dehalococcoidia > UBA2979 > UBA2979 > SHYR01. The sequence goes on from JASLOV010000253.1 coordinate 1,521, forward strand.
CTTTGAAACCAGCCTGCTGTCCGGTGCTAGTGAGTCTCGGAACGACGTCGCCGACGGAGACCCCGGCACCTCGCTTTGCTGCCATTGGCGCACTCCTCAGCAGACTGTCATTATAGATTGAATTCGCGGCTTGTCAGCCGCCCAGATTCTAATCGGTAACGCAAGCTCGCCGCGTCGAGGGAGCCGGATGGCCGCCTTGGCGCGAGTGGCTCCTGCCCTACGCCCCCGCAGCCTCCGCGCTGACCGAGGCGACGATGTCCATCGCTCGGCCGAGGGTGTCGAGGCGCTCCGCCATCGTCGCGCCGTGGGGGTCGATGCGGAGGGTGTTGATGCCGGCGTCGCGGTAGGCGCGGATGCGGTCGCGGATCATGTCCTCGCTGCCGACCATGCTGGTGAGCCGCACCATCTCGTCGGGGACGAGGGCGCGTGCTTCGTCGCGGCGGCCGTCGAGCCAGAGCCGCTGGATGGCGGCGGCCTCGTCGGCGTAGCCCTGGCGGCGGTAGGCGGCGTTGTAGAAGTTGTGGCGGCGCGAACCCATGGCGCCGAGGCTGAACGCGAGGCCGCGTTTGCGCGCCTCGAGCACGGAGTCGACGTCGTCGGTGAACTGCACACCGCCGCCGGCCTGCAGGTCGATCTCGTCCATGGTGCGGCCGGCCCGCTCCGCACCGGTGCGGATGTGGTCGAAGAAGGTGGCGGCGTGTTCCGGGATGAAGGAGGTGCCGAGCCAGCCGTCGGCGAGCTCGCCGGTCAGCTTCAGGTTCATCGGACCCAGTGAGGCGATGTAGATCGGGAGGTCCTCGACCGGGGCCGCGCCGGAACGCAGCGCCTTCCCCTCGCCGCCGGGCAGGGGCAGCTCGTGCAGCTCGCCCTCGTAGGCCACGGTCTGGCCGCGCATCACCATGCGGGCGACCTCGATCACCTCGCGGGTGCGGGTGACGGAGCGTGCGAAGGGCACGCCGTGCCAGCCCTCGATCACCTGCGGCCCGCTGGTGCCGAGGCCGAGGATGAAGCGGCCGTTCGACATCGAATGCAGCGCCATCGCCGTCATGCCGATCAGCGCCGGGGTGCGGGTGCCGATCTGGAGGATGCCGGCGCCGAGCCGGATGCGGTCGGTCTTGGCCGCCAGGTAGGCGAGTGGCGTCACGCCGTCGAAGGCCCAGGCTTCCGCCGACCAGGCGGTGGACGCGCCCATCCGTTCCGCCTCGATGGTGTAAGCGGATATCTCGTTCCAGTCGGTGATCTCGCCGCGGTGGAAGCCAATCGAAACCTGCATCGTGCCCTCCGGCCCTGCGGGAGCGGACGATAGCAGAGCGCGGCGTCCGAGGTTGGCCGGCAGGGTGGCCGGGAGCGTGGGCAAGGGTGCCGGCGACCGGTGATAGCGCCCCGATCTGCGCTCACATACGGTGACGGCATGCCTCTGTCGCTCCTCGCCCGGCCCGCCCGACCTGCGTTCCGCCGGTGAGGGCGCTGGCGGAACGCGTCCCATTCCACTACGCGTGGGTCGTCCTCGTTGCTGGTGTCTTCGCCAACGCCGTGGGCGTCGGCGCCACCTTCTGGATGATGGCGGTCTACATCCCCGCCGTGGCCGACGACTTCGAGGTGCCTCGCTTCGGGGTGGTGTTCGCGTTCATGTTCGGGCAGTCGTTTGCGGCCTTCGCCGGGCCGTTCGTGGGGCGCTACATCGACCTGCACGGAGCGCGGCGGGCGCTGCTGGCCGGCAGCGTGCTGCTGCCGGTCACGCTGGTGGCGACGGCGGCATCGACGGAGGTCTGGCAGCTGATCATCGGCTGGGGCGCGGCGAGCATGGTGCGAGCGCTGATCTTCCCGATTCCCTACAACTGGCTGGTGACTCGCTGGTTCGAGAAGCGACGGCAGGCCGCGCTCGGCGTCGTCACCGTCGGATTCGGTCTCGGCGGGGCGGTCGTGCTGCCGCTGCTGGCGGCGGTCGAGAGCCGCTCCGGCTGGGGTGCGGCGATGGTGGTGAGCGGCGTGCTGGTCTTCGTCGTGCACGGACTGGCGGCGCTGCTGATCGTGCGCGATCACCCCTCCGACATGGGGCTGCGCCCGGAAGGTGCGAGCGGCGAGGCGGACACGCCCGCCGAGGACGAGGGCGGGTTCACCGGGCCGCAGGCAATGCGCACGATGACGTTCTGGCTGCTGGCCACCGGGATGATGTTCTTCTTCACGGGGCAGGGCGCGGTGACGGCGCTGGCAATCGACTTCTTCGACAGTCGCGGCGTAGCGGCGGGGGCGGCGATCGTCGCTGCCAGTGCGCTGTTGCGAGCGGTGGCGCGGCTGCCGCTCGGTCTCGCGCTCTCACGCATCGACCGGGTCTTCGCGCTGGCGATGGCCGTCTCGGTCAGCCAGGCGCTGGCGGTGGCGGCGCTGCTGGCGTCGACATCGGCGACGGGGATCGTCGCCTACACGCTGCTGTGGGGCCTGGGCGGGGCCTTCGCGCCGATGCTGGAGCCGTTGCTGGTGACACGAGCCTTCGGCGTGCGGCACTTCGGCGCCGTGAGCGGGGCGGTGGCGGTCGTGGCCTTCGGCGGACAGATGGTGGGGCCGGTGGGCGGCGCCGCGCTGTTCGACGCGCTCGATTCGTACACGCTGCCCTACGCGCTCTACGCGGCCGGCTTCATGGTGGCCGTCGTGCTCTTCGCCGCTGCGTCGCTGCGCGTCAGCGGCCGCGAGCATCGCGAGCAGGCAGAGCGTGTGGGGATGCGGGTCGGGATGGGGACGGGGGAGCGGCGCTGGTTCGGCTGGTTCGGCTAACTCGGCTGACTCGGCTAGCCGGGGTCGGTCGGGTCCTCCGTTGGCACGGCCCCCGCGCCGCAGCTCGGCGAGCTGCCGGGCCGCGAGTCGATGAGTTGCGAGTCGGTCGGGTCCTCCGTCGGCACCGCGCC
>JASLOV010000254.1 GCA_030745285.1 Dehalococcoidia bacterium
GGGCCGGCGCGGGAACGGTGCCCGCCAGCACCGTCGCGATCAGAAGCGCCGCGAGGCGGCTCGTGCTACGAGACATACAGACTGGCGAACGCTTCGGCCGAGAGCGGCGACCCGGTGCAGCGCTCGGTCAGCTCGTGCCACGGATATCGGTTTCCGGGCGCGAACACCGCGTCACGAAGGTAGGCGCCGGCTTCCGTCCGATCGTAGAAACAGGTCGCCGCCGGATCGGCGCCGCCCGCCACCGTCTCAGCCAGGTGCTGACGCAGTTGGGTGCCGAACAGGTCGCCCATCACGTAGCTCTGGTAGTAGGCCGGGTAGACCGCGATATGGACCTTCGCGGCGTAGTCGGGTGCTAGCCGATCGGGAGGCGGCAGCAACTGATACCGCTGCTTCAACTCCCACCAGAGCGCGCCGAGATCGCCGTCGTGTCCGGCATACATCGCGTGCTCGAACCGAACGACCACCTGGGCCCACCGGCTGAAGATCAGCTTCTCGGCCGCGAGGCTCTGGCGCGCCGCCGCGACCAGCCGAGCCGCCTCGTTCGGCGCCACGCGCAGGCCCCGGACCAGAAACTCCCCGTTCTTCGCCATCGACCCCATCATCATCGCGATCCCCTCGGTGGTGATCGCGCTCGACGCCTCCTTCAGAACGAACGGCAAGTCGGCATTGAGATGGACGTCGTACACCGCGTGACCCAGTTCGTGTAGCAGCGTGTCCATCCAGCGGGTGCTCGGCTTCAGGTTGCACAGGATCCGCACGTCGCCCGCGCGGTCGAGGTCGACGGCGAACGCGTGCGGGCTCTTGCCGTCGCGCTCGTAGAGATCGCTGCGCGCCAGGACCTCCTCGACCGGCATGCCCAGGCTCGCGTAGTAAGCGCGGGCGACCTCGGTCAGGTCACGATCCCGAAAGACGGCGTCGAGTCCGGACTCGCCTTCGCCGATCGCTTCCTGAAAGAAGAGGTCGCCGAAATGCCAGGGCCGGAGCGCGGCCGGCGCGAGCCCGAACCGATCGGCCATGCGCGCGTCGAGCGCATCCTTGAGCGCGGCGAACGGCGCGCGCGTCAGGTCGTCCAGCTGGTCGAACAACTGGAGCAGCGCATCGGCGTCGATTTCCTGCAGATCGAGCGCCATGGCGAAGTAGTTCGCATAGCCGAGTTCGCGCGCGATCGTGTTCCGCAGCTCGACGACCTCTCGCACCCGGTCGGCCACCTCGGCGCCGACCGCCATGTAGCCCTTCCACGCCGCCTCGACCGCGCGGCTGTCCTCGGATCCGCTCAGGACCTCCCGCACCTCGTTCTCGGTGAGCGACCGCCCATCGACCGTGCTCCGATGCGTGTTGAAGGTCTGCTCGATCGAGTTCTCGATCGCCACGATGCGCTTCTGTCGAGCGGGGTCGGCCTGCCGGCTGAGGAAGGTGCGGTACAGGACGTCGGCCTGGCGCCGCAGCACCGGGTCGTCGAGCCCGGCATCGCGGAACCGCTCGACGTCGGCGAAGACGGCGCGGTTGCTCTGCAGCTCGATGATCGCTGCCTCGGCGCGCGCCTTGCGGGCGAACGCCTCGTCCGAGCCGGTGACGTTGGCGTCCCACCAGGCGTACGAGCTCTCCAGATGCAGCGGGCGGTACCTGTCGAGATAGGTCGCGAGAAAGGCGGTGAAGGCGCGCGGGTCGGCGTTCCCGGTCATGCGGCGTGACTCACGTGGTCGCGCAGTACCTCGAGCAGCGCCGCCACGTCCGAGGCGTCGTTATAGACGTGGGGCGAGACGCGGATCGCGCTACCCCGCAGCGAGACGGACACCTGGCGCGCCTGCAGCTCTCGCTTGACCGCCTCGAGGTCGACACGCGCCGGCGCGTGCCGGCCGACGAGGTGGCCGGCGCGCCAGTCATCATCTTCGACCCCGAAGCCGAGGTCGCGCACCGCGTCGAACAGTTCGGCCGTGATCGACCGGCAGTAGGCCTGAACCTCGTCGAGATCCCAGGCGAGGACCTGTTCGAGGGCGGCAAGCAGCATCGGCATCAGGATGAAGTTCGACCGCTCGCCCACGTCGTAGCGCAGTGCGCCCGGATGGTAGTCGTCCTGGTAGTCGATCAAGCGCCGGAAGTCCTCGCTCCCCCGCCGCGCCGCCCACCCTTCCTCGAGCGGGATGCCACCGTCGAAGCGGGGACCGAAGTAGGCGAGCCCGACCGAGTACGGGCCGAGCAGCCACTTGTAGCCGGCGCACACCAGGGCGTCGGGCCGGATCTGCTGCACGTCGAACGGCATCGCCCCGACGGCCTGCGTGCCGTCGACGACTAAGGCCGCGTCGCAATCGCGCGCCCGCGCGCCGATCGCCTCGAGATTGAAACAGGTTCCGTCGGTCCAGTGTAGCGGCGCGGCGGCCACGACGATCGTCTCGGCATCGATCGCCTCGACGACGCGCCCGGTCCAGGCTTCCCCACGCGGGACGCGATCGGGCGGCATGACCGTCCGGAGTTCAACGCCGTGGCGGCGCGCCGCCTCGCGCCAGGCGTACACATTGCTGGGAAACTGCCCGTCGGCGACGACGATGTTCTGCCCCGGCGCGAACGTCAGGTTGCGGGCCACGGTCGCGACCCCGTAGGAGGCCGCGGGAATGATGGCGACGCGCTCGGGAGCCGACGCCCCGACGAGGCGCGCGAACAGCTGGCGCACCGTCTCGTTGTCGGCGAAGAAGTCGTCCGCGTGGATGCCGCTCGGCGCGGTCTTCCGCATGATGCCGCGGATGCCGGCCTCGACGACCCGTTTGGGCGTCGGCGACATGTAGGCGCAGTTCAGATAGTGCTCGCCGTCGGGCAGCGAGAAGAGGTGCTTCTGGTTGGTCAGCACAGCCGCGTCATCCATGATAGCAACTGCCCCTCA
>JASLOV010000255.1 GCA_030745285.1 Dehalococcoidia bacterium
GAACGTAGTATCGTCGCGCCTCTGAATAGCGGAGGCGTATCCGAGATGGCTGAACAGACCTGCATGGTGTGCGGTAAGAGCTTCGGCGAAGACAAAGAGATGAAGTGGATGCACGACGGCCAGTGGCTGGCCTTCGACGATCTGGGGTGCCGCAACAAGTTCATCGGCAGCCCGCAGAAGTACCTGGAGTCCGCGTAGACCATCAGGCCAGTACCGAGCCGGTCAGGCGCCCTCGTGCCGCCCTAGGTGCCGACGTGCGCCTCGCGGTCGAACGGGAAGCCGCCGGTCTTCGCCAGTTCGAGTAGCTCATCGCGCGCGGCAAAGACTGCCGCCACGAGTTCATCCGGGTAGGCGAAACGCGCCCGGTGATCCTCGAACTCATCGACGTCGTCGAGCGTGACCGTGCCATCCGCATCGGTGAAGACATCGAGGTCGAGGTCGATCCAGCGCAGCACGTCGCCATCGAGACGAGCGGGCGTCGCGATGTTGGCGTAGCTCATGATGCCGCGCCGGCCCGCGGGCGAGACGTTGTGGTAGATGTTGTAGTGGCGGTCGGTCCAGAACAGCGCCGTGAAGGCAGTCTCGACATCGACGTCGCCGCGGTAGCCCTTCAGCACCGTCCCGGCCGGAACGCGGAACGTGAGCATCGAGCCCTCGTGCGAGAGCAGCGTGGCGCCGAACTCGTAGTGGAGTGAGCCGTCGTACTTCGTCGAGGCGATGCGCACGGGGCGTGGCAGGTCGGTCATCACGGTCCCCTGAGGAGGTCGCAGCTCCGCGATTCTACGGCGACGCGTGCGTTAGCCGCCGCCCCGCTGTGCCTTCTTCAGGAACAGCTCGTGCGCCTGCTCGACGGCCCCGGCATCGCCGCTGAAGACGAGATCGAACTGCGTGAGCCCGATGGTGCCGCCCGGGAGGGCGACGCGGCGGCTCGACCACGCCACCGCCCAGCCATCCGCCGACATCCGTGCTTCGCCGCCGTCATCGCCAGCCTCGACGCTGGCGCCCATCTCCTCGAAGTAGACGCGGATCAGCCAGTCCGGGAGGCCGCGGATCGAGAGCTCGACGGTGCTCAAGGCGAATCGCTCAATCGCGCCCGCCCGCGACCGGCGGAAAGATGTCGATGCCGCTGTCCGCGTCGACGGGGGTGTCGAGGCCGCCGAGGTGGCGGATGTCCCGTCCGTTCACCATCACCGCGACGTACTGGCGCACGGCGCCGTCGTCGCCGACCAGGTGCGGCGCCAGCTCCGGGTAGCCGGCGCTCAGCTCCGCCAGGACATCGCCGATCGTCTCGCAGCGGTCGAGCACCTTGACGCTGCGCCCACCGACGATCGGGCGCAGCGTCGCATAGAGACGCACTTCCATCGCTCGGGCCCCATCGATCCCCGCGAGGCGAGGGTCAGCTGATGATCTGCAGCTCCTTGAGCTTGGCGTCCGGGGCGACCCCGTCTTCCCAGCCGCGCGCCGCGTAGTACTCGGCCTTCATCTCGTCCAGCTCCACGACCGAACCCTCGGCCCCACCGGTGGCGGGCTCCTTCAGGAAGCGCTCCGGCAGGCTGTCCTCGTCGCCGGCGAAGCCGAGCAGGTTGTTGTAGTGACGCTCGAGGTTGTAGATGCGCTCGCCGGCGAGCATCACGTCGTCCGCGGTCAGCGGTTCACCGACGATCGCCTCGTACTGCATCGCGTACTCCTCGGCGCCCTCGGCGAAGGCCGAGAACTTGCAGAGGTCCAGCGAGTCACTGAAGGCGTGCAGGTCCTGGAAGATCTTGAGCAGCTCGCCCTTGCCCTTCCACTCCAGCGGGTCGGTCTTGACCGGGATGCCGAGCAGCTCCGATGCCGGCGTGTAGCCGCGCAGGTGGCAGGCGCCGCGGTTGCTGGTGGCGTATCCGATCGCCTCCCCCTTGAGCCCGCGCGGGTCATAGGCCGGGATCGCCTGACCCTTCACCGTCATCGCGATTTCCGGGTGACCGAACGAGTCCGCCGCCTGCGCCGTGCCGTCGGCAAGCGTCGCGCCGATGCCATCGCGGTTCGCAACGGCGGTCGCCGTCTCCACCATGCCGGCGCCGTCGCCCCAGGCAAGCCCGGGGCCGGTGACGTACTCCTTCTCGGTGGCCTCCATGTACATCGACATCGCATTGCCGATCTCGATCGCGTCCATGCCGTAATCGTTGCACTGGTCGATGACCTTCGCGATCACGGCGACATCGCTATTCCCGCAGTTCGCGCCGAGCGACCATGCCGGCTCGTACTCGAAGGACTCCATCTTCAAACCCGCATACGGCCCGGAGCTGATCTCTACTTCCTTCTTGCAGGCGACAGGGCAGGCGTGGCAGGTCGGCTCGGCAGACATCACGGTCTCCCGCACGGTCTCGCCGCTGACCTTCTCCGCCTCGGGCCACGTCGTCTCCTGCGCATTGCGATACGGCAGGGCGCCGATGGTGTTGACCGGGTTCATCAGCACGTTCGTGCCGTAGAGCGAGAGGCCCCCGCTGTTCGGCCCGGTCACCTCGGAGTCCATGATCGTCTTCAGCGCGCGCTCGTGAGCCGGGCGCCACTTCTCGCGGTCGGCGGCGCGGGGCATCGTGCTGTTGTTGGCCTTGACGACGACGGCCTTGAGGTTCTTCGAACCGGCGACTGCGCCGGTGCCGCCGCGCCCGGCGGCGCGGTCGTCCTCGTTGATGATCGAGGCGAACAGCACCTCGTTCTCACCGGCCTGGCCGATCGCCATCACCGAGAGGTCGCCCGAGCCGTAGCGATCGCCATAGTGCGTCACCGTGTCGTGCACGCCGTGGCCCCAGATGTCGCTCGCCGGCCGCAGCTCGACGGCGCCGTCCTCGACGTAGGCATAGACCGGCTCCGCGGACTTGCCCGTGAAGAGCAGCGCGTCGAAGCCCGCCCAGCGCAGCCGAGCCGCGCTCCAGCCGCCCATGTGGCTGTCGACGACGGTGCCGGTGAGCGGCGACTTCGTGACGAACGCCAGCCGTCCGCTCATCGTCGCCTCGGTGCCGGTGAGCGGGCCGTTGACCAGCGCGAGCATGTTCTCGGGGGAGCGGGCGTCGACCGCCGGCCCGTTGTCGAAGAGGAACTTCACGCCGAGGCCGCGGGCGCCGATGTAGAGCCGCACGTCGTCCTCGTTGATCTCTTCGTAGCTGACGGTGCCAGAGGTCAGGTCGACTCGTGCGACCCGATTTGCGTATCCACCAAGTGCCATGCTGATGCCTCCGAAAAAGTCTGGCGGTGAGAGTGCGCGGATTGTATTACACGCGGCGAGGCGCGTGTGGGGTGCTCCCAGCTACAATCGGAAGACCGGACATGCCGGGTACGAGCGCCGCGGATCGCCAGGGAGCCACGTGACGACGAAGACCGACTACGAGGCCGTGATCGGGCTGGAGACTCACGTCCAGCTGAAGACACGCTCCAAGATGTTCTGCCGCTGCGACCGCGACTATTTCGACGCGGAGCCGAACACCCACGTCTGCGCGGTCTGCCTCGGCATGCCGGGCATGCTGCCGGTGATCAACGAGCAGGCGGTGGCGTTCACGATCCTCACCGGGCTGGCGCTCGGCTGCGAGATTCCGCAGCACTCCAAGTTCGACCGCAAGAACTACCCCTACCCCGACCTGCTCAAGGGCTACCAGATTTCGCAGTTCGACCAGCCGCTCTGCGTCGGCGGCGGCCTCGATATTGAGGTCGACGGCGAGGCGAGTTTCGTGCGACTGGAGCGCATCCACCTCGAGGAGGACACCGCCCGGCTGCTGCACCGCGACGATGGTGGTGGCGGTGGTAGTGGCGGCAGTGGTGGTGGCCAGGGCTACTCGCTGCTCGACGTGAACCGCGGCGGCGTCCCGCTGATGGAGGCGGTGACGCAACCGGACATGCACTCCAGCGCGCAGGCCGTCGCCTACCTGCGCAAGCTGCGCCTGATCCTGCGCTACCTCGGGGTCTCCGACGCAGACATGGAGAAGGGCTCCTTCCGCTGCGACGCCAACATCTCGCTGCGTCCGCGCGGCCAGGAGGAGCTGGGCGCGAAGGTCGAAGTGAAGAACATGAACTCTTTCCGCGCCATCCAGCGCGCGCTCGAGACGGAGATCGTGCGGCAGTCCGAGATCCTCGATGCCCGCGACACGGTCGCGCAGGAAACCCGGGGCTACATCGACGCCACCGGCGAGACCGTTTCGCAGCGCTCGAAGGAGGAAGCGCACGACTACCGCTACTTCCCCGAGCCCGATCTCCCTCCCCTGCTGACGGAGCCAGCCGTCGTCGAGGAGCTGCGCACCCAGCTGCCCGAGCTGCCCGACGCGAAGCGCGCGCGCTTCCAGGAGCAGTACCGCCTCAGCACCGAGGAGTCGCGCGTGCTGACGGAGTCACGGCGACGCGCCGACACCTTCGAGGAGACCGCAGGACACTCCCAGCCGGAGCGAGCGCGAGCGGTCGCACACTGGCTGATCGGCGACGTGACGGCGCTGCTGCACCAGGTCAGCGCCGATGCGGAGCTGGACCAGACGAAGCTCACACCGGCGCACATTGCCGAACTCGTCGACCTCATGGAGGGCGGCACGATCACCGCCGCCAGCGGCAAGGAAGTGCTGGCCGCGGCCTTCGAGTCGGGCGAGATGCCGGCCGCGATCGTGGAAGCCCAGGGACTCGGCCGCGTCGACGACGAGGGCGAGCTCGGCGGCATCGCGGCGGCCGTGATCGAGGCCAATCCGAAGGCGGTCACCGACTATCGCGGCGGTAAGGAGAGTGCGATCAAGTTCCTCGTCGGGCAGGTGATGCGGGAGACCCGCGGGCGCTCCGACCCCAACTCCGCGGCCGACGCGCTGCACGCGCACCTCGACGCGAGCTGAGCGGCCTCTCGACCGACTCGTTGACCGAGCCCCAGTGGGCGGCGTATACCGGATCGGGCGGGTCCTTCGACCGAGGGACGGGATCGCATTGAACCTGCAGAACCTCTTCAAGTGGCTCTACGTCGGGCTGGGCGTCAAGCGCTGGCTGCTGCTGATGCTGCTCAGCGTCGCGATCATGGGGCTGGGCTTCGCCTATCTGCTACGTGAGCTTTATGTCTCTTACACCTTTCCCGGCTGGGTGTACTGGGCGACGCTGCAATTCTTCCCCCGCTGGGGTCGAGGCGTGCTCTTCGTGGCGCTGGCCTCCGGGCTCACTGTCGTCGCCTTCTGGCGGCTGAACCGCTCGCTCGTCTCCGCGCTGCTGCCCGTGGGTCAGCGCCAGGACGCGCTCGTCGACATCGTCTACTCGGCACGAGCGGCGCAGCGCGGCCCGAAGGTGGTCGCGATCGGCGGCGGGACCGGGCTGTCCAACCTGCTGCGCGGGCTGAAGGAGCACACGTCGAATCTCACGGCGGTCGTCACCGTGGCCGACGATGGCGGTTCCAGCGGCCGGCTGCGGCGCGAACTCGACGTCATCCCGCCCGGCGACGTCCGCAACTGCATCGCTGCGCTCTCGGACGCCGAGCCGCTGGTGACGCGGCTCTTCCAGCATCGCTTCGATGACGACGCCGGTCCGACCATCGGCGGACACTCATTCGGCAACCTCTTCATCGTGGCGATGGCAGGCGTCACCGGCAGCATGGAGGAGGCAATCCGCGAAACCTCGCGCGTGCTCGCCGTGCGCGGCGCCATCCTGCCCTCGACGCTGGCCGATGTGACGCTGGTGGCGGACCTGGCTGACGGCACGACCGTGCGGGGCGAATCCACGATCCCGCAGGGAGGCTCCGCCGTCGAGCGGCTGATGATCGAGCCGGAACACGTGCGCGCCAACCCGGAGGTCGTGCGTTCACTGGTGGAGGCGGACCTGATCGTGATCGGCCCCGGCAGCCTGTACACCTCGGTGTTGCCAAACCTGCTCGTGCGCGAGATCGGCGACGCACTGCTGATCTCGCGCGCCCACAAGATCTTCATCCCCAACGTCGCCACCCAGCGCGGGGAGACGGATGGCTTCGATGCGACGGACCACTACCGGGCGATCCAGGAGCACATGCGCGGCCAGAACTTCGCCGATGTCGTGCTCGCCAACAGCAACCTGCCGCACGAGGCGCTGCCGGATGAGATGCAATCGAATCCCGTCACCGCCCCCGGCGACAGCGACTACGGCGACGCCCGACTGATGCTCGCAGACGTCGTCGACCCGGAGAACCGCTACCGCCACGACTCGACCCGCATCGCCGCCGCAGTGATGCGCGCCTACCACGAACGCGATCTGCGTGAGCAACTGGCGGAGCGCCTCGCGTCCGAGTCGAGCTGACGTGCCCGCGCACGGGACGACGCTGCTTGCTGTGTGCCGCAGGCGGCGGTAGCCTCGACCATCGATGGAACTTCGTGACTTCCTCAGCCTGGCGATGATCCTCGTGTCGGGGATTCTGATCGTGCTCGTGCTGCTCCAGGTGCGGGGTACCGGTTTCGGCGCCGCCCTGGGCGGCCAGGATGCGACGTTCCGCACGAAGCGCGGAGTCCAGCGGTCATTGCACCGGCTGACGATCGCGACGGTCGTGATCTTCATCGCGCTCGCCGCCTGGACCGTCTCCGCCTCGAGCTCTTAGCGGCGGGACCGGCGGGCGTGGCCTCCCTGCTGCGCGGCCGTCTGCTCTACCTCACGGCGCTGATCGCCGGCGCGGCCGCCCTCGCCGCCGGCTGGTACCTGCTCGCCGAGCCAGCCGACCCAACACCGCCACAGCGCTACGTCGAGGGCGTCACCGGGCAGCCCGAGCGCATCAGTCCCCTCTTCGCCGCGCTGAACGAGGTCGACGCCGACCTGGCGTCGCTGGTATTCGATGGCCTGACCCGCATCGACGGCGCCGGCGTCCCGCGCCCCAACCTCGCGGAACGCTGGGACATCACGGCGGACGGGCTGACGTATACGTTCCACCTGCGGCGCAACGTCTTCTGGCACGACGGTGAGCCGTTCGATGCGGCAGACGTCGCCTTCACCGTCGCGCAGGTGCAGGCGCCGGGCTTCCGAGGCGACCGCGCACTGGCCGCGCAGTGGAGCGGTGTCGTGGTGACGGTCATCGACTCACACACCGTCGCCGTACGCCTGCCGGCGCCGTCCGCTTCGCTGCTGACTCGCGCCGCGCTCGGCCTCGTGCCGGAGCACCTCGCCGGCCGCCCCGAGACATCGCGACTCCGCCCCATCGGCACCGGCGCGTTCCGCGCCGTCGAGGTGACGGAACGGCACGCGCTGCTGCGCCGCCACCCCGGCTACCACGCCGGCGTGCCGGCGCTGCATGAGATCGAGCTGCGGTTTCACGCCAATCGCCCGGCACTGGCGGCGGCGCTGGGCGCGGGCGAAGTCGATGCGGCCCTGCTCGAGCGCCCCTCGACCGCAGCCGAGACGCTCGCCGTCGCCGCCCGCCCCGATCTCGCAACGTCCGAGCTGGCGCAGGGCGGATTCACCGTGCTCTACCTCAACAATCAGCGCGATCCCCTGAACGACATTCGCCTGCGGCAGGCGATCGCCGCCGCCATCGACGTGCCGTCGCTCAACGCAGCCGCAACCACGGCGGGCGCGGGCGGGCTGCCGGGCGACGGGCCGATCCTGCCGGCGTCGTGGGCGTATGTCGCCGGCGAGTGGCCGCCCCCGGGCCGCGCCGCCGAACTGTTCGATGCCGCCGGCTGGCTGCTCGGCGGCGACGGCGCACGGCAGCGTGGCGGCGTGCCGCTCCTGCTGGCGCTGGCGACGAACGCCGCCCCCGTGCGCGAGGCGTTCGCGACGGAGATCGCGGATCGCCTCGGGGCGTTCGGCGTCGCGGTAGAGGTCACGACCATGCCGTCCGCCGAACTGGTCTCGCGCCACCTGGAGCCGCGCGACTACGGGATGGCGATCTTCGGCTGGGAGACCGAGATCGACCCCGACCCGTACGGGGCCTGGCATACCTCGCAGATTCTCCCGCCGGGCCGCAACGTCGCCGGCTACAACGACGCCCTCGCGGACTCCCTGCTTGAAGCGGCCCGCACGACGCTTGACGAGTTCGAGCGCCGCGACCTCTACGTGCGCTTCACCGAGCGGTTCGTGGAGACGGTGCCAAGCGTGGTCCTGCAGTATCCCGCGCGGACATACGCCCACCCCGCGGCCCTGCGAGGGCTGACCGGCGGCATCCTCTTCGAGCCGTCGGACCGCTTCCGCGACGTCCATCTCTGGCGGCTCGACGGCATCGAGTAGGCGGCAGGAAGACCGCAGGGAGGCGAAGGTAGGCCGCAGGAGATGCGCTGATACGATTGCGGTGATGCGCACGGTCTTCTTTGGCTCCCCCGACTACGCCCTGCCCACGCTGCGAGGCATGCTCGCTGCGCCCGACATCGACGTGGTCGCGGTGGTCACCCAGACGGACCGCCCGCGCGGCCGGTCCGGCGCGGCAATGCCGACGCCGGTGAAGGCGCTGGCCGTCGATGCTGGTGTCCCGGTGATCCAGCCCGAGCGGATGCGCCGCGAGCAGACCGCGCAGCTGACTGCGCTAGACCCGGACGTCGGAGTCGTCGCCGCCTCCGGGCACATCCTGCCTGTGCACCTGCTGGAGGCCTTTCCGCACGACGTGCTCAACGTCCACGCCTCGCTCCTGCCACGTCACCGCGGCGCGTCGCCCGTTGCCGCCGCGATCCTGGCCGGCGACGAGGAGACCGGGGCGACGATCA
>JASLOV010000256.1 GCA_030745285.1 Dehalococcoidia bacterium
CGTGACGTTCCTCAATCGCGGCAACCCGTTCGACGCCGAGATCTGGTCGGACGCCGGCCGCCGGCTCGTGCGAATCAGCATGCCGACCATCGGGCTCGACATCGCCCGCCAGGACATCGTCTCGCTCTCGGCCCGGCAGCAGGCCGTCAGGAACCCGCGCGACGAAGACGAGCACATCGCCGCCTCGGGCTTCAATCTCGCCGCCACGATCACGCTGCCCGCTCCCGGGGCAGAGACCGACGACGACGACCCGGAGTGGCCGGCGGTCATCCTCGTGCCGGGCTCGGGCTCGGTCGATCGCGACGAGACGCATTCGGGCGTGCCCGTCTACGGCCAGCTGGCCGGCGGGCTGTCCGACGCGGGCTTCCTCGTCGTTCGCTACGACAAACGCGGGATCGGCCAGAGTGGGGGGCGGGTCGAGAGCGCCAGGCTGTCGGAGTATGCCGGGGACGTCAGGTCGGTCGTGCGCTACCTGCGCGACCGCGACGACGTGGACGATCGACGGATCGCCGTCATCGGACACGACGAGAGCGGCTGGATCGCCATGCTGGCCGCAAAGGAGGAGGGCCGGATCGCGGCGCTCGGTCTGCTGGCGACGCCATCGACGCGCGGCGCGGACTTCGTCATCGAACAGCAGGCGCAGACGCTCGCGCAACTCGACCTCCCAGACGCGGAACGCGTCGAGAAGATCGATTTGCAGCAGCGGATTCATGCAGCAGTCATGCGAGGTGGAGGCTGGGAGGGGATCCCGCTGCCCATGCGCGCCCAGGCGGAGACGCCCTGGTTCCGAAGCTATCTCGAATTCTGGCCGGCCGACATCATTCAGGACCTACGCCAGCCGATGGTCGTGATCCACGGTGGCCTCGATCGACAGATTGTGCCGGGCCACGCCGACCGGTTGGCCGAAATGGGCCAGGCGCGCGACCGGCAAGTGGCGACCGAGTTGCTCCGGTTCGACGCCCTGAATCACCTGCTGATCCCCGCCGTGACCGGTGAAGTCGACGAGTACGACACGCTCGAAGACAAGACCGTGAGCGCCGAATTGATTGCCGCGCTGGCGGGTCGACTGCACGAGATGATGCCGCCCCGGTAATTCCTCGCGCACGACGATGCCAGCGGGCGTGGCGAGCAGCATATAATACGAGGTTGGAGTGAGTCACATCAGTATGGCCGTCATGCACGAGACCACGAACTCATGATCGTCGGAATTCCAAAAGAAACATTCCCTGGCGAACGGCGCGTCGCCATCATCCCATCGGTCGTTCCCGCACTCACCAAGGCCGGCCTGGACGTCCTCATCGAGCCCACGGCGGGCGACGACGCCGGATACCCGGACGCGGCGTTCACCGAGAAGGGCGCGCGGCTGGCAACTGACCGGCGTCAAGTCTTCGCCGACGCCGACATCGTCCTCCAGGTGCGCACCCTCGGGGCAAATCCCGAGGCCGGCGCGGCCGACCTCGAACTGCTCCGGCAGGGGCAGGCAGTCATCGGCCTCTCCGAGCCGCTGACGGCCCTGGATCAGGCCAAGCGCCTGGCCGAGCGCGGCGTGACCGCGTTCTCGCTGGAACTGATTCCTCGCATCACGCGCGCTCAGAGCATGGACGTCCTGTCGTCGATGGCCACGGTGACCGGCTACAAGGCGGTCTTGCTGGCCGCGGGCACGGCACCTCGGATGTTCCCGATGCTGATGACGGCGGCCGGCACGCTGAAGCCGGCGCGCGTCCTCATCCTGGGTGCGGGTGTCGCCGGCCTGCAGGCCATCGCCACCGCCCGCCGGCTCGGCGCCACCGTCGAGGCCTACGACGTCCGACCGGCCGTCAAGGAGCAGGTCGAGAGCCTCGGCGCGAAGTTCGTCGAGCTCGACCTGGAGACCGAGGACTCCGAGGACAAAGGCGGCTACGCCAAGGCGCAGGATGAGGCCTTCTATCGGCGTCAGCAGGAGGCGATGGGCAAGGTGATCGCCGGGGCCGACGTGGTCGTGACGACGGCGCTTGTGCCGGGCAAGAAGGCGCCCCGCCTCATCACCGAGACGATGGTGGACGGGATGGCGTCGGGCTCGGTCATCGTCGACCTAGCGGCCGAGCAGGGCGGCAACTGCGAGCTGGCCAAGGCCGGACGACCGACCGTCCACAAGGGCGTGACGTTGATCGGACCGACGAACCTGGCCGCCAGCGTGCCGCATCACGCCAGCCAGATGTACGCGAAGAACATCACGACCTTCCTGCTCCACCTCGTCGACGACGGCAAGCTCGCCCTCGACATGGAGGATCAGATCACGAGCGACACGCTCGTCTCGCGGGACGGCGCAATCGTCAACGCCCGCTTGCGTGACCTGCCGGGCGCATCCGACAGCGAAAGGACTGGCTCCTGATGGACGGCTTCATCCCGCTCCTCACGATCTTCATGCTCGCCGTCTTCGTGGGTTTCGAGATCATCACGAAGGTGCCGCCGCTCCTCCACACACCTTTGATGTCGGGATCGAACGCCATCTCGGGCATCACGATCATCGGAGCGATGATCGCAGCCGCGACGCCGAGCACCTTTACGACGGTGCTGGGATTCGCCGCGCTCGTGTTGGCCGCCACCAACGTCGTCGGCGGTTTCCTCGTGACTCACCGCATGCTCGCCATGTTCCAGAAGAAGGACTGACGCTTTGAACCCGGCTCTCATCAATCTGGCGTATCTCGCGGCGTCGGTCCTGTTCATCCTCGGGATCAAGGGACTGACCCATCCGCGCACGGCCGTGCGCGGCAACCTCTACGGCGCCGCCGGCATGCTCCTGGCGATAGTTGCCACGCTGGCGAGCGGAGAAGTGTTCGGCTCCGGCGTGCAGGGGCTCGGCGTGATACTGGCGGGCATCGTCGTGGGCGGCGGCATCGGCCTGACGCTCGCGCTCAAGATCGAGATGACGGCGATGCCGCAGATGGTCGCGCTGCTGAACGGCTTCGGCGGTGGTGCCTCGGTCTTCGTCGCCGGCGCCGCGCTATTCGACGCGGCCGACCCGACCACGCAGATGACCGTCGCCACGGTCGCCTCGGGGATCATCGGCGGCGTGACGTTCTTCGGAAGCCTGGTCGCCTTCGACAAGCTGCAGGACCTGCTGCTGCCCGGCAAGCCGATCCACTTCCCCGGTCAGCAAGCCGTTAACGGCCTGATCGGGCTCGCCGCGCTCGTCGTCGGCTACATGATCGTCAACGACCCGAGTGCGACCGGGCTCTACTGGGTGCTGGTGGGCCTGGCCTCCATCGGTGGGCTACTCCTGACGATCCCGATCGGCGGCGCGGACATGCCGGTCGCGATTGCGCTGCTGAACTCCTACTCCGGCCTCGCCGCCGCCTCCACCGGCTTCGTCCTGAACAACAACGCGCTCATCATCACCGGATCGCTCGTGGGCGCGTCGGGTCTGATTCTCACGCGAATTATGTGCAAGGCGATGAACCGGTCGCTGGCCAACGTGCTGACCGGCGCGATCGGTCCGGAAGCCGCGGGCGGCGCCTCGGCCGACGAGGTCTACGCCGGTAAGGTCAAGTCGGCGTCGCCGGACGAGGTCGCCATGCTCTTCGACGCTGCCCGGCGTGTCGTGATCGTGCCGGGCTACGGCCTGGCCGTCTCCCAGGCGCAGCACGCGGTCTGCGACCTGGCCAGCTTGCTCGAGTCGAAGGACATCGAGGTCGAGTTTGCGATCCACCCGGTGGCGGGTCGGATGCCCGGGCATATGAACGTCCTGCTGGCCGAGGCCGATGTGGCCTACGACAAGCTGCGCGAGATGGACGACATCAACCCGACCTTCGCGCAGACCGACGTGGCGATCGTCATCGGGGCGAACGACGTCGTCAACCCGGTCGCCAACACCGATCCATCGAGCCCGATCGCCGGCATGCCCATCCTCGAAGTGGACAAGGCGCGCACCGCCGTCGTCATCAAGCGCAGCCTGAGCCCGGGCTTCGCGGGCATCCCCAATCCGCTCTTCGCCGCCGACAACACGTTGATGCTCTTCTCGGACGGCAAGAAGGCGATCCTCGACCTGATCACGGCAATCAAGGAAGCCTGAGACGCGCGAACCAATGTGGGTGCTGCGCACCGTCGAGACGGACGACGACGAGACGCTGACGTTTCGGCTGCTGCCCGGTGGGATGAAGACGTTCGGCCGCGCCCAGACAGCCGACTTCACCCTCGACCGCGGACTGGTCTCTC
>JASLOV010000257.1 GCA_030745285.1 Dehalococcoidia bacterium
GAGTCGCTGGGCGGCGGCCTGCACGTCGGCCTCCAGCGCCGGCACCCGGCCGTACTGCAGCTCGGAGGCCTTCGCGTAGTCACCGGCGCGCTGGGCGTGTTCGATCTCGTGCTTGGCTTGCTCCAGGCGTTCCTTCAAGCGGCGCCCGGCTTGAATCTCGGCCTTTTCTTGCTGCCACTGCTCCTGGAGCGTGGCGCTCTCGGCCGCGAGCGTCGCGAGTTCGTCTTCGAGTCCGGCGAGACGTTCGCGTGAGGCGGGATCGCGCTCCTTGCGGAGCGCCTCACGCTCGATCTCGAGCTGCATGATCCGCCGCCGGGCTTCGTCGAGCTCCGCGGGCATCGAGTCGATCTCGGTTCTGAGCTTCGACGCCGCTTCATCGACGAGGTCGATCGCCTTGTCCGGGAGAAACCTGTCGGCGATGTAGCGGTGGGAGAGCACCGCCGCGGCCACCAGGCCAGCGTCCTTGAGCTTCACGCCATGGTGAATCTCGTAGCGCTCGCGAAGGCCCCTGAGAATGCTAATCGTATCTTCGACGGTCGGCTCTCCTACCTGGACCGGCTGGAATCGGCGTTCAAGGGCGGCATCCTTCTCGATGTGTTTCCGGTACTCGTCGAGCGTCGTCGCACCGATGGTATGCAGCTCGCCCCGCGCGAGCATCGGCTTCAGCATGTTGGAGGCATCGACGGCGCCCTCCGCCGCGCCGGCGCCGACGACGGTATGCAACTCGTCGATGAAGAGCACGATCCGGCCCTCCGACTCGGTGATCTCCTTGAGGACAGCCTTCAATCGCTCTTCGAACTCGCCGCGGAACTTGGCACCGGCGATCAGGGCGCCCATGTCGAGCCCGACGATGCGCTTCTGCTTGAGCCCCTCAGGCACGTCGCCCCTGACGATACGCTGCGCGAGCCCCTCGACGATGGCCGTCTTGCCGACGCCCGGCTCGCCGATGAGCACCGGGTTGTTCTTCGTCCGTCGCGACAGCACCTGGATGATCCGGCGGATCTCCTCGTCGCGGCCGATGACCGGATCGAGCTTGTCCCGCCCGGCATCGTCGGTGAGGTCCCGCCCGTACCGCTCGAGCGCCTGATACTTGTCTTCCGGATTCTGGTCGACGACGCGCTGCGTTCCCCGCACCGCGACCAGAGCCTCGAGGATCCGGTCGAGCGTGATCCCGTGGCCCGCCAGCACCGAGCTGTCGGCGTTCGTGCCGGCCTCGGCCCCGATGCCGAGCAGCAGGTGCTCTGTGCTGATGTAGTCGTCCTTGAGCCGGTTAGCTTCGTCCTCGGCATGCTGCATCACCGGCCGCATCCGACGGCTGAGGGCAGGCGCGTCCCCGCCCTCAGCCGTCGGCAGCTGTTCCAGGCGCGCCTCGACGGCGGCCGCCAGGCTCGCGGCGTCGACGCGCATCTTGCCCAGGAGCGCTGGGACCACACCGTCGGATTGGGCCAGCAGGGCGGCCAGGAGATGCTCGGGCTCGAGCTGCGGATGGTGCGCGCGGCTGGCCCGGCGCTCCGCGTCGAGAAATGCCTCCTGCGCCTTCTGGGTAGAGCGATTGATATTCATCATGTCGTGCACCAGTTCAAGAGTGTCCGTTCAGTGCGCTCAAGCATTCGACCGGGCACGGCGCTTCTTGCGTCCGGACTCGCTGGGTCGCTCGAGCTCGGCCAACGCGTCATAGTGCTTCCGTTGTTCGTCGCTGAGCCGGCGCGGCACCTCGATACTCACGGTCGCGTAGAGCGCGCCGCGTTCGCCGCGCGATCGCACGCCAGGCATTCCCTGGCCCTTCAGCCGGAAGACCTGTCCCGGCTGCGTCGCGGGAGGGATCTTCAGGGTGAGCGTTGGCCCATCGAGGGTCGGCACCTCGACGGTGCCGCCCAGCACGGCCGTGGTCAACGACACGTCCACGGGGGTATAGAGGTCGCGCCCCTCTCGCCGGAAGCTCGGGTGCTCGGTGACCCGAACGCGGAGGAACACATCGCCCGCGGCGGCGCCGCCGACGCCGGCCTCGCCCTCTCCGGCAATCCGAACCCGCGATCCATCGCTCACGCCAGGTGGAATCTTGACGTCCACCGTTCGAGCCTGCCCGCGCGTTGCGATGGAGAAGCGGCGCTGGACCCCGTGCAGCGCATCCTCGAGCGTGAGCTCGATCGGTTGCTCGACGTCACGCCCCTTGTTCCTGGGGGCGCGGCGGCGTGGCGGCTCCTGCGCTCCACCGAAGAAGGTGTGAAAGAAGTCGGAGAACGGATCGCCGGCCTGGCCGGCCCGCGCCTCGGAGCCGCCCATGTTTACCGTCCAGCGGCCATCTCCAAAAGGCCAGCCACTGCCGAATGGACTCGCGCCGCCCGCCGGCCCACCGGGGGCCTGCTCGTACATCCGCCAGTTCGCGCCCAGTTCGTCGTACTTCCGCCGCGTCTCCGCGTTGCCGAGAACCTCGTAGGCTTCGGTGATGTCCTTGAACCTGGACTCGGACGTCGTGTCACCCGGATTGACGTCAGGATGGTGCTTGCGCGCGAGCTTCCGGTACGCCTGCTTGATCTCCTTCGCGCTGGCGGACTTGGCGATCCCGAGCGTCTGGTAGTAGTCCTTGAAATCCATACGGTCGACGCCCTAACCCCAGAACTCGCGTGTGTTGCCACGCCTGGCTGGTTCTGCCCGACGAGGGCGTCGTTGCTCCTCAGTCATTTGGGCCCACCAAACTCCATCGTCGCGCCTCGCCCTCGCCGTCCAGCCCTGTGCCAGCCATTGTCAACTCACGTGAGCTCTGGGGTCAGAGCCCGAGCAGTCCGCACAAGTGTTCGACTTCATGGGTTAGCCGACGGCGGCGATCCGGCCGCGCGAGGCCGCCCGCGTCGGTCAGTTCCCGCATCCGCTGGGCGACATCGGCGATCGAGAGCAATTGCTGCACGCCCGCCAGGTTGATCCCGCACTCGTCGACCAGATACTTGATGACGCGAAGCCGCGCCAGTTCGTCCTCCGAGTAGACGCGCATACTGCCGAGCGTGCGGGGAGGCCGGACGAGACCGAGACGCTCGTATTTCCGCAAGGTCTGCGGATGCATTCCGAGGCGACGCGCCGCCACGCTGATGAAGATCACC
>JASLOV010000258.1 GCA_030745285.1 Dehalococcoidia bacterium
CAGGCTCGCGAACGCCAGCCCGATCAGCGGCCCCAGCGCGGATCCGAGGTCCAGGAACGTCGCGTAACTGCTCATCACCGCCGATCGGCGCTCCGGCGGCGCCAGGTCGCCTGCGGTCGCGGCCAGAGCCACGGTCAGCGCCGTCGCGGCGACAAACGTCATGGCGATCGCCAGCAGCAGCAGGGCCAGCCCCGGTAGCGAGGCCAGCAGCAGGAGACCGCCGGCGCCGAGAGCGAATCCCGCGCTCGTCACACTGATGCGGCCAAAGCGGTCGGAGAGATGCCCCAGGAGGGGCGCCAGCGGCAAGCCAAGGCTCCACTGCAACCCCAGCAGCAGCCCCGTCGCGCTCGTCACTCCGATCGCAACGCCGTACGCCGCGATCTCCTCGCCGAAATGCTCTCGCAGGAAGAAGCCGAGCGACGCCGTCACCAGCCCGGAGAACACCAGCCCGGTGATCAATCCGCCCGTACCGGTCACCAGCAGCCGCCGGTCGGCGAGCACGGCCATCATCCCCGCACCGCTCTCGGACCGGCTCCCCGCGCCATCGCCCCCGCCAGTGTGACGGGCCGCACCTTCGCTCCGCGTCGCCACGAACCAGCTCACTGCGGCCAGGGCTATCGCCACCGCAAAGATCGTCAGCGTCCGACGGTGGCCGATCGCGTCCGTCAGCAGCGCGCCGATCAGCGCCCCGCCAACGCTCCCCATGCGCACGATCGCCGAGTAGGAGCCCATGAGCAGCCCGCGGTTGTCGTCCGTCGCCGCATCGAGCACCGCCCAGAAGCCGCCGAGCCGCAGCAGCGACCAGCACACGCCCCACAGCATCCGCGCCACCAGCAGCACGACGAACGCCGTCGCCCAGCCGTACGTCACCGTCACCGCCACCGCCAGCACCAGCGCAAAGGCGAACGGGGCGCGCGAGCCGAATCGCTCAAAGACGACCGCCGCCAGCGGGTTCGTCAGCAGCCGCACCAGCCGGTTCGCGGACAGCAGGACACCGACCGCCGGCACGGAGAGCGCCCACGCATCCGGGCGCGACGGCATCACCGCGTACAACATCGAATCGCCCAGCAACGTCGCCGCCACCGCGGCCGCCACCACCATCACCGCGGCCGGAACTCCGCCAATGGTTCGTGCTCGTCTGCCGGACTCGATGCCGTCTTGCATCGCCGGACCCTATCAGGTCCAGCGCATCAGACCGGCACTCGCCCTGGTCGCGGCGGGATGTTCATCGCGGCCGCTGCTCGTGGATGGGGTTGCGGGGTTTTCCCGGCATCGCAGGGGCCGCCGGTTCTCGCCTCAGCTGGAGGCCTCCGCCTTGCGCCGGGCCTGCCGCGCGCGCCGCAGTTCGCCGGCGCGGCGCAGCGTCGCCGCATTCGCTTCGCTGACGTGCATGAAGTTCGCGCGCCATTCGCCGGTCTCGTCCCACCTGAACGGCGTCTGCACCGTCGTTCGCGGCACGATCGCGGTCTCCAGCAGGTCGAGCCCGTGGCCGACGATCGCTCGTTGCATTGGCTCGTTGTACGGCTTGCCGCAGGGGTTGCCGAGCGGAAAGTCCGTGAAGACGAAGCGCGGCACGCCGCACTCCTCCACGATGTCCCGCGCGCTGCCGAGGATCACGGTCGGGATGCCTTCCGCCTCCAGGTGCCGTGCAACCAGACTCACGGTCTGGTGACAGACCGGTCAGGCGGCACCAGCATCGCCACATCGACACCGTCTTCGCGCATCAGCCGCGCGAGCTCCGGGGCATCGGACTCGCGCGTGCCGCGCTGGCTGTACTCCGTCGGCACGCTGTAGAAGCGAGGCGAGGCACCGCCCAGGCGACCCTGCTCGACATACTCCCGCAGGTGGCGCGCCGGCAGGAAGCTCTCGGGATCGTTCGTGTGCGTCGCGTCTTTGTCTCAGGAGCGATTGTCCGCATACATGCTCTCCGGCGGCGGGTCCATCGGGCCGGTGTGGACCGCCCCCGGCAAGTCGCCCGGGTCGCCATCTGACTCGGGTACGACGGCGTCGTCCGCGAGCAGCGTGGACATCGTCACGAGGCCCACGCGCAGTTCCGCCAGCGGCTTCGTCGGCGCCGTGAACGGTACGGCGTCGAACTTCGCCCAACGGTACGGCGTCTCGTACCCCGGTGTCGCATAGAACTCCCGCGACTTGTCAATGTAGCTGACAAATCGGCGGTGAGCCGGATCGAAACTCTCTCCCACCCGACGCCTCCCTCAAGCGCCTCGAAGCTCACATTGCCCGTCGGGGGCTGCCAGGGCCGTCCGCCCCCTTCCGGACGTTCCGACCTAGTAGGAGTAGAGGCCGATCAACTCCGCCTGGGCCAAGATCTGGCCTGCCATCACCTCCTCCACCTGTTGCTTTGTCGCGCCCGACGGCAGCCCCAGATCGGCGCTGATTGCGTAGAGCTTGAAGAAGTAGCGGTGGGTCCCCGACGGAGGACACGGCCCTCCGTACGTCTTGTCGCCCCAGCTGTTGCGACCGGCCGTGCCGATCGCGCCCACGCCCTCGGCGATCGCCAGCGTGACCGGGATGTCGAAAGCGACCCAGTGATCCCATGTGGCTCCGGGTGCGTCGGGATCGTCGACGATCAGCACGAGGCTCACCGCCTCGGCCGGAACGTTCGCGATCGTGAGTGGAGGCGAGACGTCCGCCCCATCACACGAGTAGCGAGCCGGTATCGGCGCGCCGGCGGCGAACGCGGGGCTGGCGACTGACATCCGCGGCGCCGCCGTTGGCGCGGGAGTCAGCGTGGCTGTCGGTGAAGGCGTCGGCGTCGCCGTGGGAGCCGGCGTCGCCGTAGGAGCCGGCGTCGACGTGGGCGGCGGAGTCGCGGTGGCCGTTGCCGCCGGTACGGGCGTTGCCGACGGTGTCGATGTCGCCTTCGAGGCGGCGGTCGGTGCCGCCGTCTGTGACTGTGCCGGGGTCGCCGTCGCAGCGGCTGTGCCCGCAGTCGCGGTTGACGCCGGGGTGGAAGTCGCTGTCGGAACGGCACTCGCCGGGGATGCCGGCCCCGGGGGCGACGGCTGAACGGTGGTCGTGGCTGGCGGCCCCTCCACACCCTGGTCGTCGCCTCCACACGCCACGACCAGCATCGCGACGGCGGCCACCGCGGCGCCGGTCAGGACGAGGCGAAGTGGTCGGATCAGATGGCGCATACGTATCTCCGGCACCAGCGGCATTACAGCCCGCTGCCGTTCAGATCTGAGAGCGAGGCGAGGGTATCGGACGGCCCGACGCCCTGAGAGAGACCATAGGTCCCGGGACCTCGTTGCAGTGTGAACGCCGACACACATGACGCTCAGCGAGACCGGCTCCCCCTCCGGCACACGCTACCGGCCGGGCTTCCAGGCAGTCTCCGGTCACTCGCTCGACACGCCGGGTAGAATCCGTCCGTTATCTCGAAGATGCAGGGGGCCCAATGCTCAGTCCGTACCGCGTACTCGACCTCACGAATGAGCGGGGGTTACTCTGCGGTCAGGTGCTTGCCGACCTCGGCGCGGACGTGATCGCCGTCGAACCGCCCGAGGGCAATTCGGCCCGCCGTCTCGGCCCCTTCGCCGGCGACGAGGCTGACCCCGAGCGCTCGCTCCACTGGTGGGCCTACGCGCGCAACAAGCGCTCGGTCACGCTCGACATCACCACCGCCCGGGGCCGCGACCGGCTGCTGGAACTGGCCGCCGGCGCCGACTTCCTGATCGAGTCGGACGTGCCCGGCCGCA
>JASLOV010000259.1 GCA_030745285.1 Dehalococcoidia bacterium
GGACCCCTCCGATGTGGCCGCCACTGAACCTCCCAGGGCCGGTACCCCCGCGCCTTCGGGCAGAGCGTGCGGGCGTAGCGACACGCCGGTGCGCTAGACTGCTCCGCGCCCCCTGCCGAGCCCGGCACGACGGAGTCGCGATCACCCGATGGCAACGAGTCAGCCCGACCTCCCCCCGGCCCCGCTCGACGGCGTGCGCGTGCTGGACCTCACGCACTACATCGCCGGCCCCTATGCCACGAAGTGGCTGGCGACGCTCGGTGCTGACGTCGTGAAGGTCGAGCGGCCGTCGTCCGGCGATCCGCTGCGCGCCGCCGGCCCGTTCCCGCCGGGCGGCGAAGGCGACCGCGAGCAGGGCGGCCACTTCCTCTATCTCAACACCGGAAAGCGCAGCGTGGCGCTGGACCTGGCGACGGCGGAGGGTCGCGACGCCGCGCTGCACCTGGCCGCGCAGTCCGATGTCGTGATCGAGAGTTTCGCGCCCGGCAGGCTCGATGCGTTCGGGCTCGGCTACGAGCGGCTGGCGGAGGCGAACCCTGCGCTGGTGCTGACCTCGATCAGCAATTTCGGGCAGGACGGGCCCTACCGCGACGTGCGGGCCAGCGAGATCGTGATCTTCGGCATGGGCGGGCTGATGTCGTTGATCGGCTACGACGACGAACCTCCGCTGAAGTTCGGTGGCTACCAGGCGATGTACATGGGCGGCCTCAGCGCCCTCACGGCCACGATGCTCGCGCTGACTCGAGCGGAGCTGCACGGCGCCGGGTCCCACGTCGACGTCTCGATCTTCGAAGGGATGGTGTCGAGCCACTTCCAGTCGATGGTGCAGTACGAGTACACCGGCGGCGTGCAGCGGCGCACGCGGGCGATGATGGTGTTCCCCTGCAGCGACGGTTTCGCCGGGCTGCTCGTGCAGGAGCACCAGTGGCAGCGGCTGATCGAGGTGCTCGATGTCCCGGAGCTGCGCGACGAGCGCTTCGCGACCGGCCTGCAACGACGCGAGAACTACGGTGAGCTCGAAGCGATCCTGCTGGCCTGGTCGCTTCCTCGCACCAAGCAGGAGATCTACGAGGCGGGGCAGAACGCCGGCCTGCCGTTCTCGTTCTTCGCCACCGTGGACGACATCCTCGTCTCCCCGCAGTACGAGGCACGCGACTTCTTCGCCCCGGTCGAGCATCCCGTGGCGGGCACATACCGTTACCCGGGGTCCCCGGTGCGCTTCGATGGCCGCGTGCCCGAAGCCGGGCGTGCGCCGCTGCTCGGCGAGCACACCGTGGAGGTGCTGGGCGCGGCGGGGCTCTCCGCCAGCGCGATTGCGGCGATCAGCGAAGGGAACGGCTCATGACCTCGCCCTCTTCGGTACCATCGGACGCGCCGCTGGCCGGGATCCGCGTGCTCGACCTCGGCATGTTCTGGGCCGGTCCGTACAGCGGCCGCATCCTCGGCGAGGCCGGCGCGGATGTGATCAAGGTGGAGTCGCAGCGTCGCAGCGATCCGCTGCGGATGCAGGCGCGCGGCCTCTTCCCCGGCGGCGAGCCGGGCGAGCGACCCTGGAACCGCTCCGGCATGGTGAACGAGCGCAACCGCGCGAAGCGTAGCCTGGTGATCGACCTCACCTCGGAGGAGGGCTCCGCGATCTTCAAGCGCCTGGCCGCGGTCAGCGACCTCGTGATCGAGAACTACAGTACCGGCGTGATGGAGCGCTTCGGCCTGGGCTACGAAACCCTGCACGCCGTCAATCCGAAGCTCGTCATGGTCTCGATCACGAGCCAGGGACTGAGCGGGCCGGAGTCAGCGTACGTTTCGTACGGGACGACGCTGGAGCAGAACGGTGGGCTCTTCGCCGTGACCGGCTACCCCGAACGCACCCCGGGCTTCTCCAGCCTGGCGTTCCCCGACCCGATGGGCGGCATGACCGCCGCGGGCATGGCGCTGGCGGCGCTGCGAATGGCGCGGCGTACCGGGTGCGGCTCGCACGTCGATATCTCCCAGCGCGAGATGACGACGCACTTCGTCGGCGAGGCGTTCATGGAGGCGGTGATGACCGACACCGCGCCGGTTCCGATCGGCAACCGTCACCCTCGCTTCGCGCCGCAGGGCGTCTACCAGTGCAGCGGTGACGACCGCTGGGTCACGCTCACGATTGCCAGCGACGACGAGTGGGCCGTGCTTTGCGATGTGATCGCTCGCGGTGACCTCGCCACGGATACCCGGCTCGCCACCGTCGACGGGCGGCGCGACCACCACGACGAGATCGACGATGCGCTTCGTGCCTGGGCGGGGCCGCTCGATGTCGACGATTCCGTCGGGCAGTTGCGGGCCGCGGATCTCATGGCCGGGCCGGTCCTCAACTCCGCGGACCTCTACGCGGATGAGCAACTCGATGCGCGCCACTACTTCGAGACGATCCACGACCCGGACGCCGGCACCCACCGCTACATCGGGCGGCCGTTCCGCATCTCCGGGGTCTCGCTGGAGAGCGGCCGGCCGACGCCGCTCTTCGGCGGACACAACGAGGAGCTGTTGACGGAGTTGCTCGAGATGACGGCGGACGAGGTGGCCGGTCTGGAGGAACGTGGGGTGATCGGCGACGTCCCGGAGGGCCTGCGCGTCGGGCCCCGGGGCAACGGAGGCAGCTAGCAGCAGTAGTGCCAGAAGCAGCGAACGGACGGAGTGACCGATGATCGACTACGAGCGGGCGAGCAGGACCGAGCACTGCATCGACCGGTAGGGGACCGACGGGGCAGGGCCGGCGAACAGACCCGACGAACAGGCAGACGGCGAAGGAGCAGGCGATGCCGGGAACAGTCCTCTACGAGCGCGATGGCCATATCGCGACGATCACTTACAACCGCCCGGAGGCGCTGAACGCCATCGACGGCGAGTTGCGAGCAGACCTCAACGCCACCTGGGAACAGTTCCGCGATGACGAAGAGGCCTACGTGGGCATCGTCACCGGCGCGGGGCGGGCGTTCTCGGCCGGCGCGGACCTGCGCGGAGGCGGCGGGCAGGCGTCGGGTTCCTTCTGGGAAGTGCCGAGCATCACCTCGCTCGAAAGCGGGCTCGAGGTGTGGAAGCCGGTGATCGCCGCGGTCAACGGCTACTGCCTTGGCTTCGCGCTCACCCTCGTCGCCGCCTGCGACTTCGTGATCGCGAGCGACCAGGCACAGTTCGGGTTCCCGGAGGTGCAGCTCGGCGTGCCGACGATCCAGGGCGCGATCCGCATGCCGAAGCGCGTCGGCTGGCAGAATGCGATGGAGCTGCTGCTGCTCGGCGACCGCGTCGACGCGGAGCGGGCGAAGGAGATGGGCCTGGTCTGGAAGATTGTGCCCCACGACCAGCTGATGGCCGAGGCGCGCGTGCTGGCGGAGCGGCTCTGCAAGCCGGCCCCGCTGGCGATGCGCGCAACCAAGGAAGTGGCCTCGCGCGGACAGGACCTGCCGTTCCTCGAGGCGATCCGATTCGGCGAGACCATGCGCCGGGTCGCCGGCTCGACCGAGGACGCCACCGAGGGCTTCACCGCTCGCCGCGAGGGTCGCGAGCCGGAGTGGAAGGGGCAGTAGGCCCCGGAGGCAGCTCGTCCCGAGGGACGCTCGGGGTCCGCTCCGTCGGTTCAGTTCGTCGCGCGTCAGTGCGCGACCATCTCCAGCCGCTCCAGCGTGCGTGTGAGGAAGGTGGTCGTCCGCTCGACGCCGTCTTTGACGACCTCGAGGCGCTCGAAGCGCGCGACGATCGCATCGATGGCTGCCTCCAGTGTCAGCCGCGCGAACGGCGCGCCGATGCAGAAGTGCGTGCCGGCCGCGAAGCTGAGGTGGGGCCGCGGCACGCTTGTCACGTCGAGCCGGTCCGGGTCATCGAACCGCGCGGGGTCGCGGTTCGCGGCGCCGACCATGAGGAAGAGCATGTCGCCCGGCTTGAGCGGTTGCTCCCCGAGCACCGTCTCCGCGGTGACGACGCGCATCAGCGTGTGGGAGGAGGGGTCCCAGCGCACCAGCTCCTCCACGGCGTCCGGGACCAGCGAAGGGTCGTCGCGCAGGAGCGCCCACTGGTCGGGGTGCTCGGCCAGTGCGAGCGCGGTGCTGCCGATCATGGCGATCAGGCCGTCGCCGAGCGCGATGTCGATCATGACGGCGTTCACCTCGTCTGCCGTGAGCGTGCCGTCGTCGCGCGCTCCCAGGGCCAGCGTGATCGCGCTGCCGTGGCCGAGCGCGCTCTCGCGATCGAAGCCGGCGAGGTAGTCGCTCAACGCCCGGCGGGCGTCCCGGCCCTGCGTCATCTGTTGCTCGGACGCGAATGGCTCCGACGCGATCAGCATCGCCCGCGCCCACTCGGCGAACTCCGCGTACTGCTCCGGCTCCACGCCGAGCCGGGCCGGGAGCAGTGTGTCGACGATCGGCCTCGCCACCGTCTCCAGCAGGTCGAACGGCTCGCCGCGTTCGACTGCGTCGACGATTCGCGCCGCCGTCTCGAAGATCTTCGTCCGCACGTCTTCGATCGAGCGGTGCGTGAACGGGGGAGCGACGGCGCCGCGCCTGCGGATGTGGTCCGCTCCCGTCGAGTTCGTCAGCCTCGGTGCGCCGCCGAATATCTCTTCGCGGCCGGCCCGCTCCTCGTCGCGGCCGCTGTACTCCCATGGGAAGAAGTCAGTGTCGAAGGTCTCCGTCTCGTGCAGCACGCGGAAGCAGAGGTCGTAGGCCGTCACCACCCACCCCGGTATGCCGGGGCTGAAATGGACGGGCTCCTGCTCGCGCAGGCGCGCGAGCGCCGGGTACGGATTGTCCATGTACGACGGTCGGGACGGATTGAAGAAGGCCACGGTCGGCGAAGTATACGCACCGCAAGCCGTGCTCCGGATTACACGGTGCGTGCGCCGTATGTCGCACGCTCTCCCGGGGAGACTCTTCTATGGGGGGAGCCTGCCCCGCTTTCCCGGACACCTAGCTGAGGTGACGATGTCGCCCAGGGAGGAGTCGGTGGTGGCATCCACCCCGTCCAGACCATGCTCGACGACCTCCATTCCGGTGGTGCTCGTCAGCACGGCACCTTCCAGGGCGACCCGACCACCAGCCCGGGCACGCCCGAGTCGGACGCGGCGATCGAGAAGATCGCGGCGACGCTGGACTTCGACGAGCAGGTCGAGGGCATTCGTAAGTGGCAGGTCGACAACGTCGACCGCATGCCGATCGTCAGCGCGGGCTGGCCGTACGGCGTCGCTGGCTATGCGCTCAACTGGCGCTTCATCAAGAACTTCGGCACCTATCGCGAGTTCCTGGAGCAGCGCGAGCAGACTCAGTGGATCCACTGGTGGATCGACGAAAACGCCAGAAAGGAAGTCTTCGGGTAGTATCCGCACGAGGCTCTGGCCGGGCTGCGCGTTTGCGTTGCCCGATCAGAGAGAGTGACAACGCAGGTCGCGAGAGTCCCGGACGCCGTCCGGGGCTCCCGCGGTCGATTTCAGTGCTGATTGGCGGGCTGCTGCGACATGGGCAAGTATATCCTGCGCCGGCTATTGCTTGGGCTGGTCACCATCTGGCTGGTGACCGTGATTCTGTTCACGGGCCTGCGCATCGTCGTGCCTGCCGTGGTCGGCGACGTCGTCGACATCATGATCGACGAGAGCGCGAAGGACGATACCGAGCTCGCGGACAGGCTGCGGGCAGAGTTCGGCCTCAACAAGGCGATCCACAAGCAGTACTTCGACTGGATCGGTCAGCTCTTGCGCGGCGACCTCGGCGAGTCGCTCTTCAACGGCCGTCCGGTCTCAAAGGAGATCCAGGACCGGCTGCCGGTCTCGCTCGAACTCGGCCTGATCGGCCTCGGAGCGACCATCATAGTGGCGGTGCCGATGGGAATTGTCGCTGCTTTGAAGCAAGACCGCTGGCCTGACTACCTGTTGCGTGGCTACGCGGTTGGGTCCAGTTCCGTGCCCAGCTTCTGGATCGCGATCGTGATCATCACCTTCGCCTCACTATGGTGGCGGTGGGCCCCTCCGCTTGAGTTTACGTATTTGCACGAGAACCCAATTCAGCACATTAAGATCATGATCCTGCCAGGCCTCATCATCGGCCTGACGCCGTCCGGCAGCTTCCTGCGCATCATGCGTGGGCAGATGCTGGAGGTGCTGAGACAGGACTACGTGCGCACGGCGCGTGCCAAGGGGTTGAGTGAGACGACCGTGCTCTATCGCCATGCCCTTCGCAACGGCCTGATCCCGATCGTCACGATCATCGGACTGATTCTGCCGAACGTGATTGCGGGCACCGTGCTCTTCGAGATCATCTTCCTGCTGCCCGGCATGGGCCGGTACCTTGTCGAGTCGTTGCGGTTCCTGGATTACCCGGTGATCCAGGGAACCAATATCGTCTTCGCGCTGATCATCGTCGCGTCGAATTTGATGGTCGATGTCTCGTACGCGTGGATCGACCCGCGCATTCGTTACAGCTAGGGAGTAAGAAATGGCCCAGGCTGCCGACACCTACGCGGAACTCGTACTCCGGCAGAAGGCGCGCCCGCTCTGGCTGCGCCTTCTGACTGGGACCGGGACGTTCATCTACCGCAAGCCGATGGGCGCTTTCGGGTCGCTGCTGGTCGTCTTCTTCATCACCCTTGCGGTCTTCGCGCCGATGATCGCGCCCTACGAAGTGGGTCGCATCGACCTCCGCAACGCGCTGTCCGGCCCCACGGGCGACTACTGGCTGGGCACGGACGATGTGGGGCACGACGTGCTGACGCGCCTGATCTGGGGCGCGCGGCTGTCTGTCTCGATTGGCTTCGGCTCCGTGCTGGCGAGCAGCCTTGTCGCCACGGTGCTTGGCGTCTTCAGCGCCTACTCCGGTGGCTGGGTCGACCTGGTCATCGGCCGCGTGATCGACGCCTGGATCGCCCTGCCGGGCCTGATTATCCTGATCACCATCCTCGGCATCGTGCGGCGGACGGACATGAACCTCACCTGGGCGATGGTGGTCGCGCTCGCCCTGACCAGATTCGCGCCGGTCACCAGGATCTATCGATCCGCGGTGATCGAGTTGCGAGAACGGCCGTATATCGAGGCCGCCGAGGCCTCGGGCGCGGGCATGGTGCGGGTGATGCGCAGCCACGTCTTCCCCAACATTCTGCCGCTGATCATCGTCACCTCAACGACCGCGGTGCCGCTCGCCATCCTCGCCGAGGCGAGCCTGAGCTTCCTGGGCTTTGGACCGGCCGGTGAACCGTCGTGGGGTCAGATGCTGAGCGTCGACGGCCGCGAGTTCTTCCGCAAGCAGCCGCTGCTGGCGCTGGCACCGGGGATCGCCATCAGCCTCTCGGTGTTCGGTTTCAACATGTTTGGCGACGCGCTGCGGGACGTTCTCGACCCGCGCCTCCGAGGTGAGGGCCGATAGCCATAGCACACACTCACCGGGACGAGACGGTGGGCTGCCGAGGGGCAGCCCACCGCTAGGAGCAAGAAGTGGCCCAGGCTGCCGACAGCTATGCGGAGCTAGTACTCCGTCAGAAGGCACGCCCGTTGTGGGTGCGTGTGCTGACTGCGAGCGGGACGTTCGTCTACCGCAAGCCGATGGGCGCCTTCGGGTCGCTGCTGGTGATCTTCTTCATCACCCTCGCGATCTTCGCCCCGATGATCTCGCCCTACGAAGTTGGTCGCATCGACCTCCGCAACTCCCTGGCCGGCCCGTCGGCCGACTACTGGCTGGGCACGGACGATGTCGGACATGACGTGCTGACGCGCCTGATCTGGGGCGCGCGACTGTCGGTCTCGATCGGCTTCGGCGCCGTGCTGGCCAGCACCATCGTCGCCACCATGCTCGGCGTCTTCAGCGCCTACTCCGGCGGCTGGGTCGACATGGCCATCGGCCGCTTCATCGACGCCTGGATTGCCCTGCCGGACCTGATCATCCTGATCACCATCCTCGGGATCGTGCGGCGGACAGAGGTCAACCTCACCTGGGCGATGGTGGTCGCGCTCGCCCTATCGAGATATGCGGGGGTCACCAGGATCTATCGATCCGCGGTGATCGAGCTGCGCAACCGGCCCTACGTCGAGGCCGCCGAGGCCTCCGGCGCGAACATGGTGAGGGTGATGCGCAGCCACATCTTCCCCAACGTGCTGCCGCTGATCATCGTCACCTCGACCACTGCCGTGCCACTCGCCATCCTCGCCGAGGCGAGCCTGAGCTTCCTCGGCTTTGGCCCGG
Source organism: Dehalococcoidia bacterium (assembly GCA_030745285.1). Lineage (GTDB taxonomy): Bacteria > Chloroflexota > Dehalococcoidia > UBA2979 > UBA2979 > SHYR01. Next base: position 8,193 of record JASLOV010000259.1, read on the forward strand.
CCGGTGAGCCGTCGTGGGGTCAGATGCTGAGCGTCGACGGCCGCGAGTTCTTCCGCAAGCAGCCGATGCTTGCCCTGGCGCCGGGGGCTGCCATCGGCCTCTCGGTCTTCGGCTTCAACATGTTCGGCGATGCGTTGCGCGACATCCTTGACCCGCGGCTCCGGGGCGAGGGTCGCTAGCAGGGCACGCGCTGCTCCGGTCGAGCTTCACCGGGACAAGACTGCGGGCTGCCTTCCGGCGGCCCGCTATAGTGTGACGCGCCTGTTCGCGATGGCGATTCGGGCCAACAACGACGACTCGGTGCTGCGGAGCGGGGGGTGAGATGAGCGGGCGGGTTGCGGGCAAGGTCGCGATCATCGTGGGCGGGGGACAGACGCCCGGCGAGACCATCGGCAACGGCCGGGCGACGGCCCTCCTGCTTGCGCAGGAGGGTGCCCGCGTCTTCGTCGCCGACCGCGACCTCGAGTCGGCCGAGGATACGGCCGACCTGATCCGCAAGGCAGGCGGTGAAGCCACCGCCTGCCTCGTCGACGTGGTCGAGGAGGAGCAGGTGGAGGCGATGGTGGGGGCCTGCATCGCCACGTACGGGGCGATCGACATCCTCCACAACAACGTCGGCGCTAGCCTCGCCCTCGGCGACGCCCTCGCGACGGAGCTCAGCGTGGAGGCGTTCGACCGCATCATCGCCGTCAACCTGCGAGGAATGTGGCTGGCATCGAAGCATGCGCTGCCGCAGATGCGGAAGCAGGAGGGCGGGTCGATCATCAACATCTCTTCGATGGCCGCACGCTCCGCTTACCCGTACCTCGGCTACAAGACCACCAAGGTCGCGGTGGTCGGACTGACCGAGAACCTGGCCGCCTACCACGCCGACGCCGGCGTGCGCGTGAACGCCATCCTGCCGGGCCTGATGAACACGCCGATGGCGATCGAGCCGCGCGTGGCGGCCGGCGCCGATCGAGCGGAGCTGACGGCGCAGCGGGATTCCCAGGTGTTGCTCGGCCGCAAGATGGGTACGGGTTGGGACATCGCGCGGGCCTCGCTCTTCCTGCACTCCGACGAGGCGAGCTTCATCACCGGCATCTCACTGGCCGTCGATGGGGGCAGTGGTCTGCGCCGCTGACCGGGCGCGCAGTCTGCCGGTCCCGGCCCCGGCCTGGCCCGGCCTCGCCGGGCGGGCCGTCCCGGCTCGACGGATTCGAGTTTGGATCGGTCGCGGGACACCGGCTGACGTGGGGTGAACGACCGGCCCGGCGCAGAGCGGGTGGCGGAGGTTGAAGCGCACGAGGTAGTCGCGGGCGGTGTCGAGCTCGAAGTCGTCGCGGACCTGCTCCAGCAGCGCGTTCGTGTCGATCTGTTCGGTCAGCTCCACAGAGACGCCGAAGAACATCCCCGCGACTCCAACCGGGGACGGTGCCCTGTGGCCCGCTGGCCTGTTGTCAGGCGGGCAGGGGGGCGCCCGCCGCCGTCGCGAGGGTGTGCGCGGCGATCTCGCGGCATGTCGCCACCCAGACATCGTCTCGCCGTGCGACCGTCTTCAGGAGCGCCTCGATCGGTCCGATGCGAACCGCGCGGCCCGAGCCGTAGTCGCCGCGAGGGTGGAGCGTGAGGTTGAAGAGCCCACCGGCGCGATGGACGGCGTCGAACTCGTCCTGCCAGGCGCGCTCGACGACGGCGGGGAGGCGGTGCGCGCGGTAGTAGTGGTGGTCGCTCGCGCCCGCGAACACCGGCAGCTCGACGAGGCGATCGCTGCCCTCCGTCGCCACCACGTACGGCAGATCGTCGTCCGGGAAGCTGCTCTCGTACTCGTAGCCGCGTTCTGCCAGCAGCGAGCGTGTCTCGGCCGACATCAGCCCGTCGGGAGCGCGCCAGCCGGCCGGTCGCTGCCCGAAGGCGCGCTCGAAGCCCTGCTCGCTGCGTTTGAGCACGTCCCGCTGCTGCTCGATGTCCAGCGCGCTGAAGTCCTCGTGATGGTAGCCGTGGCCGGCGACCTCGTGACCGCCGGCGACGACCCGCTCGGCGACGTCCGGGTGGCGCTCGGCGTCCCAGGCGGGGATGAAGAAGGTGGCGGCCACACCGCTACGCTCGAACAGGTCGAGCAGGCGGTGGACGCCGACCTGCGCGCCGTAGCGACCGTAGCTGAAACGCCCCCATTGCGGTGCGTCAGGATCAGCGGTGCGCTCCACGCTCTCGCCGTCGAAGTTGACGGTGACCGCGACGGCGCTGCGTGCGCCGTCCGGCCAGCGGACGTCCGCCGTCATGGCCGGCCGCCGATGCGGGCGGGCGGGTCGAGGAAGCCGTGGTCGGCTTCGAGGCACCATCGCGCCAGCTCGTCGAAGCGCGTGAAGTGCACGCCGTCGTGGGCGCGGATGTGCGTCAGCAACTCGTCGACGACGTGCGCCCGCGCCGGGGTGCCGGTGCCGAAGCCGGCACGAGGGTGAAAGGTGAGCACGAAGTAGCCCTCGTCCGCGTAGATCGCGTCGAACTCGGCCTTCCAGAGGTCGAGCACCTCGTACGGCGCGACGCCCGCCGTCCAGAGCGGCGCGTCGTCCAGGCCGGGACCGAGGGTATTGTTCGGGAACTCGATCATCTCGGTGGACGGCTCGCCCTCGACCACGGTGGGGTAGGGACGCTCGTAGTCCTTGTCGCTGCTCTCGTAGATGTAGCCCAGCCGCCGCAGCACCGATGTCGTCCAGTGGGTCTTGCGCCCGCTGGGGCTGCGCCAGCCGACGGGTGGCGTCCCGGTGACGTCCGAGAGAATGGCGTGCGAGCGTTCCAGCAGCTCCTGCTCCTCTTCGCGCCCCAGCACGCCGCTCTCGTGCGTGTAGCCGTGCGCGCCGACCTCGTGACCGGCTGCGATCAGCTCGCGCACGCCGTTCGCGTGCTGCTCGGCGTCGTAGCCGGGTACGAAGAAGGTGGCGGCGATCTCGTGCCGCCCGAAGATATCGAGCATGCGATGGACGCCGCGCCGCGCGGAATACCCGCCGGCCGCGCGGATCCCGACCGGTTCGAGGTCGCGGCCGACCTCGAGGCTATGGCCGTCCCAGTCGACGGTGATCGCCGCGATGCACTTCGCACCGTCAGGCCACTGCGGTCGCTCGTCGGATGCGGGCGGCACGCCGGGCGACTAGGCGGGCGTCGCGACGGCGGGGGCCGCCGCGCCCGCGGTGGCCGCGGACTGGGTCGAGCCCGGCACCGTCACGGCGCGGTACTCGTTGCTGCAGGGTGGGCCGCTGGCGACGTAGACCGTGCGCTCGGCGACGTCCATCACGATCGAGGCGATGCTGGCCGTTCCAGCGTTGCCGCGCTCGGCGTCGACGTGGCGGCAGATCGAGAGCGGGTAGCCGGCGTGGTCGCGCAGCGCTTCCTGGATGTCCTCGACGGTGAGGGCGCCCGCCTTCGATTCAAGAAGGTCACGGGCCCGACGGTGACGGTAGAGCGTGTCGCCGCCGGTCGCGCAGTCGATCCCCTGCACCTGCGCCGCCACGGCGAGGAAGTGGTTGGAGTGGGTGAGCAGGCCGTTCTCCGGGTAGACGGGGTAGACCTGCTCCGGCGAGGCCTCGAAGTTGATGATCACGCCGGACTCGTGCGCGATCACGTAGTTGGTGGAGGCGGCACGGTCGGCGTCGAGCACCGCCCGCAGCGCGGCGTCGAGGCTGCGCGAGTTGAAGACACGGCGGCGCACGATCGGGACGGGAATGCCCGCCGTCTGGCCGTCCTTCGTGGAGTTGAGCAGGTTGCCGGTGACGGCGATGCCGTCCTCGTTCAGCCCGTCCCGGCCGACCATCCCGGCCTCCACCACCATCACGAAGTTCGGTCCCTCGTCGACCTCGGCGCGCACGACGATCACCGAGTCCTGGCAGGCGGCGGTCCAGTCCCAGTTCTTGCCCAGCAGCGTCTTGCCGCCGGCGCTGCCGTTCGGCGGCACGCCGACCGTCGTGCACTCGTGCGCGTCCTCGTGGGCCTGCCCGCGCTCGCGGTTGCGAGCGCCGAAGAGGATCTCGGTGCGGCAGTTGACCGCCACGATCTCGTCGAGCGTGAAGCCGGCGCCGTCGGCGATGCCCCGCAGCTCTGTGTGGATGTCCGGGTCGAGCGCCTCGATCGAGGCGCCGAAGCCGCGGCCGTGCTCGACCGCCTCGTCCCACTGCAGGCCGGCGGTGCGCGCAAAACGGTCACGGTAGATCTCGATGCTCTGCGCGACGCGGTCGCGTGCCTGTTCGCCATGCTGACGCCCGCGCTCGTAGGGGGAGCCGCCGACCTCGATCACCGGGTAGTGGGCAGCGGCCATTGCAAGCTCCTTCTTGCCGCACGATGCGACGCCCGCATCATAACGCCCGCGTTGCGCCGGTATCATGCCGCCGCGCCCGCGGAGCGCTCGGGGCCTCGACACGAGACTCCCGGTGTTGGAGTCTGGGCAATCTGTCATGCTGCGCGGCGAGGATCAGGGGGGCGTACCGATCACACGACGGTTCGAAGGCATTCGCGTGATCGATCTGTCCGACCGCCTCTCCGGTGCGTTCGCATCGCGCCTCTTCGGTGACTACGGCGCGGACGTCGTGCTCGCCGAACCACCTGAGGGTCACCCGCTCCGCCACGAATCCCCGTTCCTCGATGACCGGCCGGGCGCCGAACGCTCGACGCTGCATGCCTACGCGAACTGGAACAAGCGCTCGCTAGTTGTCGAGGAGCAGGAGCGACTGGCCGAACTGGTCGCGGCGGCCGATGTCGTCGTCACCACCGCCGTTACGCTCGATGCAGCGCAGAGCGCGGCGCTGGAGCGACTGGCTCCGGACGCCGTCCGCCTCTCGATCACCGCGCATGGCCTCGACGGCCCGCTGGCGGGCCGGCCGGGCAACAACCTCACCGCCAGCGCTCGCTCCGGCTGGGCGTACGTCAACGGCTACGCCGGGGAGCCGCCGCTGCAGATGCCCCACAGCCAGAACGGCTACGTCGGTGGCCTGGCCGGCTTCGTCGCGGCCTCCGCCGCGCTGTTGCGCCGCGACCAGGGCGACGCGCACGAGGTCGTCGACGTCAGCGAGGTGGAGGCATTCGCGCTCACCGTCCACCCGTGGGGCATCGCCGCCATCTACTACGACACCGGGGGCAGCCGGGGCCCGGCCGGGGGCCGTAACCGCGGCGACCCGGGCCCGCTCTACCAGGCGTCCGGCGGGCAGATCAATTTCGGCTTCGGCGACTGGCACAACTGGCGGGAGGCGATGCGCCTCTTCGATCTGCCGGAACTCGGCGATCGCGAAGACCTCATTCCCGACATCGGCCGCCACTCGCAGGATATGTCGGCCGTCGTCGCCAGCGTTGCTCGCGAGGTCGCCGCGATCGAGCGCTGGCCGCTCTTCCACGCGCTCGCCGAGCTACGCTGCATCTCCGGGGTCGTGCAGGACATTGATGACATCGTCAACGACCAGCAGCTCGACGCCCGCGACTTCCTCGTGGAGACCGAGATCGAGGGCCGCCCCGTCCACGCGGCGGGCGCGCCGGGGAAGCTCTCCCCTTCGCCGTGGGATCTGGCCCGACCCGCCCCGCGGCTCGGGCAGCACGAGCGCGAACTGCGCTCCGAGCCGGCGCGGCACGCTCGAGCGTTCGCGGGAGTCCCCGCCTCCGCAGCGGCGCTGGCGGAGGGCCCGCTCAGCGGGGTGCGGGTGCTGAGCTTCTGCCAGGCATGGGCGGGCACCTTCGGCACGGAGTTGCTCGCGCTGCTCGGCGCCGATGTCGTCCAGATCGAGACGCTCTACCGTGCCGACGTCTGGCGGCGTACCGGCCCGTCCGTGCCGGCCAGGCTGGCCGACCCGTCGCGCAGGCAGCACACCCTCAACACCCAGGGGCTCTACAACTCCGTCAACCTGAACAAGCGCGCGATCACGCTCGACCTGGCGCAGGACCGCGGCCGCGAGATCTTCTGGGAGCTCGTGCCGCGCTTCGACATCCTCACGGAGAACTTCCGTCCCAGCGTCCTGCCCAACTGGGGCGTCACGCTGGAGACGCTGAACGAGCTGCGACCGGGCATTGTCCTCGCCTCGATCTCCGCCTTTGGTACGAAGGGTCCGTACCACACCTATCCCGGCAACGGCGCCACGACCGAACCGATGTCCGGCTTCTCCTCGCTCCACGGCTACGAGGGTGACCCCGGCATGAACAGCGGCGGGCTCTACACGGACCCGATTGCCGCCTACTGCTTCGCCGCCTCCGTGATCAGCGCCCTCCACCAGCGCGATCGCACCGGGGAGCCCCAGCGCGTCGACGTCGCCATGCTCGAGGCGATGGCCGTGATCTGCGGGGACGCCATCGTTGAGTACGACGCCACCGGCCGCGTCCCCCGCCCGGCCGGGAACCGCCACCCGCGGATCGCGCCGCACAACATGTACGAGGCACGCGACGGTGAGTGGCTCGCCCTCGCGGCGGAGACGGAGCAGGCATGGCGGGCGCTGGTCGCGCACATTGGCCGGTCGGAGCTGGGCGACGACCCGCGGTTCGCGACGATGGCCGCCCGCAAGGCCAACGAGGCCGCGCTCGACGAACATCTGGCCGCCTGGAGCGCAACACAGGACGCGTTCGAGGCCGAGTCGGCGCTCGGCGCGATCGGCCTCAGCATCGCCCGCGTCGTGCCGCTCTACGAGCTCTACAGCCGGCCGGACCCCAACCTCGTGGCTCGTGGCTTCATCGGCCCGATCGACCACGCCGAGACCGGGGTCACCCTGCTCCCCGGCCGTCCCTGGAAGCTCTCCGCCGCCCCCGGCGCGCCGCTGCGCCCGGCGCCCGGCGTCGGCGAGCACAGCCGCGAGGTGCTGCGCGAGGAACTCGGCATCACCGACGACGAGTACTCTTCACTCGTCGCAGCCGGCATCGCCGGCACGCTGTACGACAGCCCGGCATCCGCACAGACGAGATCCGGATACGCAAGGTCCTGACCCACGAAGTCGTGAGAGCGTTCAAGGTCGATGAGCACGGCCGGTGACCGCGAGAGACGCTAGTTGATCACGCCCTGCACGACCAGCGCGTCGAACTCCTCGCGCGAGACGCCCAGCAGCTCACGCAGCACGTACTCGTTGTGCTCGCCCATCATCGGCGCGCGCTCGAGCGTGTGCTCGATGCCGGCGAAGCGGATCGCGTCGCGGTCGATCACCACCTCGACGCCCGGGTCGCTCGGCTGGCTGACGCGCTGGTAGTGCATCGTGAGCTGAGGGTCGACCTCCAGCGTGTCTCGCAGCGATTCGACCGCGGCGGCCGCCACGCCGCTCTGCTGGAGCAGCGTCGCCAGCTCCCAGCGGTCGTGTGTGGCCGTCAACGCGGCGACGAGCTCATCGAGCTCGTCTTCGTTCGTCTTGCGTGCCGCGTGATTCGCGAACCGCGGGTCCGAGGCGAGGGCGTCGTCACCGATTGCCACGCACAGCGCCGCCCACTGCTCGTTGCCATCGACGGCGACCGCGCACCACTCGTCCTCGCCGCGCGTGGGGTAGACGCCGTGGGGGCTGTAGTTTGGGTCGCGGTTCATCGGTGGCGGCGGCACCACCTCGCTGTGCGCGTACCGCATCCAGTCCGCCCCCACCAGCGAGACCGTGGCCGAGAGCTGCGAGAGGTCGATTTCCTGGCCGACCGCCGTGCGGTCTCGTTCCCGCAGTGCCGCCATCAGCGTGATCGCCATCAGGTAGGGCGACGTGAAGTCGGGATAGGCGACACCGAGCCCGCGCGGCCGCCCCTCCGGAAAGCCCATCAGGCTGCTGAAGCCGGAGGCGTGCATGATCAGGTTGCCCATCGTGCGACGTTCGGACCACGGTCCGACGCTGCCGCAGCCCGGCATGTTCAGCAGCACGATGTCGGGCTTGATCGCCTTCAGCGCCTCGTAGCCGAGACCGAGGCGCTCCAGCACCCCCGGACGGTAGTTGTTCGTGACGAGGTCGGCCGTCGCGATCAGCTCTCTCACCAGCTCGATCGCGCGGTCATTGGAGAGATCGAGCGTGAGCGAGCGCTTGCTGGTGTTGACGTCGTTGTAGAGCGTGCCCAGGTTCTCGTTCGGCACGCCATCCGGTCCGACGCCCTGCCTCACGCTGTCGATGCGGGCGCGTGATTCGATGCGGATCACCTCCGCTCCGAAGTTCGCGAGGATGCGAGTGCCGAGCGGCCCGGCGAGGATCCAGCTGAAGTCCACGACGCGAACGCCTTTAAGGGGCGTCAGCAGCTCCGACGCCGGCCGTTGCGGCGGCGCGACGCCGCCCGACGGCGTGGCGAGTGGGTCGGCGAGCAGGGCGGCGGTGTGCTCGCCCAGCGTCGGTGCTCGCCGCAGCGGTACCTTGCCGGCCATGGCGTCAACGGGGCTGCGGACGAAGTTCAGCGACCGGCCGAGGGCATCGTGGTCGATCTCGCCGAACTGGTCGTTTACGGCGTAGTGCTCCGCCTCCGCCATGTCATCGAGATCGATGATCGGCATCGCCAGCTGGTCGCCTCCCCAGGCGGCCTCCAAGAACTGCTCGCGCGTCAGTGAAGCGGCGAGCTGCTCCACGAGGCCGGGGATGGGGTTCGCGCTGGTGTCGCCCGGCGCGGCGCGCGCCAGCTGCCAGTCGTCGGGGCCGAGTTCGTGCGCAATGCCCGCCTCGTCCAGCATCGCGATGAAGTGGACGAAGCGGTCAGCCCGGGGGTTGATGAAGGCCCACTTGCCGTCGGAGCAGAGATAGGCTCCGCTCATGCCCGGGCGCGAGGGCACGCGTCCGTTCCACGCCAGGATGTTCGGGTTCGATGTCTGCAGCACGGCCATCGAGACCGCCTCCTGCATGGAGATGTCGAGGTGGCAGCCGCGGCGCTGCTCGTCGCCGTCGCGGCCTGCCAGGGCGAGCATCACCCCGGTGGCGGCGACCAGGCTCGCCATCTTGTGCGCCGGATTGGCCGCCCCGTGTGTCGGCGGCAGTTCCTCTTCACCGCTGACCCACAGCAACCCGCCGCTCGCGCTGGCGATGAGGTCGTTCGCCGTCCGTTCGCGCCATGCTCCGTCGTGCCCGAAGGGGGTGACCGAGACGTAGATCAGGCCGGGGTTGATGGCGCGCAGCTGCTCGTAGCCGAGCCCGAGCGAGTCCAGCTCACCCGGGTGGCCCGTCTCCACGAGCACGTCCGCGCCGCCGACCATGAGCCGCAGCCGCTCCGCCTCTCCCGCCTCCTCGATGTCGAGCCGGATGGAGCGCTTGTTGGCGTTCAGGTAGAGGTGTTCGTAGCCGCGCTCCGAGCCGGGCTCGTCGTCGAGGAAGGGCGCCAGCCGCCGGATCGTGCCGCCCGCCGGTGGCTCCACGAGGATCACGTCGGCGCCGAGGTCGGCGAGGATGCGCGTCGCGAAGCTCGTGCGTTCGTCGCCGAGGTCGAGCACGCGGACCCCGTCGAGTGCGTGCACCTCGCCCGCGGTCCGCGACTGAACTCCGGCCGTGGTCATCCGGTCCTCCGTCGCGTCAACCGGCGGAGAACCACTTCACGTTCTGACGGCCCGCTCCGCTGCTGAACGGAATCATACGCTGGCGGTGACGTGCACGCTCCGTTCCGGGGACGGCCACCGCGCGGGCGGCGATGCGGCTGGCGCGGGCGGTGCGTATGATTCGCCGCATGCGCGTCCTTGAGTTGAGCGACACTGAAGGCGCCGCCGCCTTCTGCGGCAAGGCTTTCGTCCGCAGCGGCGCCGAGGTGATCCGGGTGGAGCGCCCCGATCGGCTGTCACCATCTGAGGCGTCGGACCGGTTCCTCAACGGCGGCAAGCGGCGCGTCGCGCTCGATGTCTCCTCGCCCGGGGATCGCTCGACGCTGAGCGCGCTGGCGGCGACGTGCGACGTCCTCGT
>JASLOV010000260.1 GCA_030745285.1 Dehalococcoidia bacterium
CAACGTAGCCGGCGCCCTCCAGGTAGTCACTCAACACACCGTGCGCGTGCGTTTCCTCGTAACCCAGCTCCGGTCGCGCGTGTATCTCCAGCGAAAGTTCTCGCAACTCGTCGGATGCGGCATCGATCGCGGCGAGCGCGGCCCGCTGAGAGCTTGAGAGCGCCATCGTCCCTCCGCGACGCGGCTCGCGCCGCCCTCGCATGCCGATCGTGATGACCGACGGAGTCTAGCAGCAGCTCGTGGCGGGCCCGCTGTCGCGAGCCGGCCGAGCCGGCGCCGCGACGGCGATGCGCAACGGCGCATATGCTTCGCGTCGCTACGGAGGCGAGATGACAGCTCAACCACGGAAGATGTACGCAGAACTGAAGGTCATGGCGGAAGAGTTCCTGCGGAATCATCGGCTGGGAGTGTTCGCGACCGGTCGCGGCAACGGTGCGCCGCAACAGTCGATCATCGCCTACACGTTCGTCGGCGAAGACATCGTGATCGCGACGGGCAGCGATACGGCCAAGGTGAAGAACATCATGAAGCGGCCCGCCATCTCCCTGGCCGTCACGGATGGCCCGACGTGCGTCGCTGCCTCCGGGGAGGCGCGGCTGCTCCAGGGCGACGAGGCTGAGCAGTACCTGGGCGAGCCCCCGGGCAGCGGCCGGCAGTCCGGCGTGGCGACGCTGATCGTCTTCGCGCCGCAGACGTATCGTTGGGCGCGGCTGGAAGGCTAGCCGAGCGACCTTCTTGACGGGCGCGCACGGGGTCACGCGCCGCAGACGTACCCGATCAGACGCTGGGGAGGCCAATGCGACACGACTTCACAGGCAACTGGCGGGACCACTACGACTCCCGCGTGATGAGCGCAGAGCAGGCGGCGTCCCTGGTGCAGTCGGGCGACCACATCTGGATTCCGCCCGGGCACGGCTCGCCGGTGTTACTCGCCGCCATCGCGGCTCGGACCGGTGACCTCTCCGATGTGGAGATTCGCGGGCTAGGGGTCCCGGACGGCGGTCTCTTCTCCGCCGAGGCCGCGCAATCCTTCCGCTACCAGGACCAGTTCGGCAACGTCTTCAGCCGTCCCCCGCTCGAGGCGAAGGTGATCGACTACCACCCGTACTGGCTGGTCGGCGGTCACAAGGCGCTCGACGCCGGCCGCGAGGACGGCTGGGCCGTCGACAACATCCTCATCACGGTCTCGGAACCCGACAGCGCGGGGTTCGTCTCGGTCGGCTGCAGTGTCTGGGACAGTATCACCACCTCACGCCGGGCGAAGCGCGTGATCGCCGCCGTCAGTCCGAACACGCGGCACACCTTTGGTGACACGGTTCTCCACGTCTCGGAGATCGAAGCCTTCGTCCCGGACGACCGCCCGGCGGCCGCGCTGGAGATGGAGTACGACCCGATCGACGAGGCGATCGCGGACCATGTGAACGAACTGATCAGCGACGGCGACACGGTCCAGATCGGCGTCGGGTCCCATACCGCGGGCATGATTCACTTCGGGCTGTTCCAGGGGAAACAGGAGCTGTCGTACTACGGCGAACTGACGGTCCGGGGGCTGGTGCCGATGGTCGAGCAGGGTATCTTCACTGGCCGGACGAGCCGGCTCCACCCCGGCAAGTTCGTCGCCACGGTCGTCGGCAACACCGCGGAGGAACGCGAGGTCGTGTTCGGGAATCGTGCGTTCGAACTCTACGGGACCGAGTACCTGGTCGATCCTCGCAACATCGCCCGCAACGAGGGGATCGTCGCGATCAACGGGGCACTGACCGTTGACCTCTCGGGACAGATCGGCGCATACACGATCGGCCCGCGCATCTACGCCGGCATGGGCGGGCACCTGGCCTTCGCGCTCGGGGCCTTTCTCGCTCCACGAGGGCGCTACGTCTGCGTGGTGCCTTCCACCGCGGCGAACGGAACGGTCTCCACGATCAGCGCGCAGTTCGACCCCGGCCAGGTCGTCTCGGTACCGCGGGAGATCGCCGACACCGTGGTGACGGAGCACGGCGTCGCCCGGCTGCTGGGAAAGAGCGTGCGCCAGCGAGCCGGCGAGTTGATCAGCGTGGCTCACCCCGACTTCCGAGGCGAGCTGAAGAAGGAAGCGGACCGGCTCTTCTACCCCTGAGAGCCCGCCGCGCACGGCGACCGAGAGGACGAGGATCCAGTGGCAAGCTTCAACTCATCGGGCGGCACGCGGATCAACTACCGGCTGACCGGCAGCGGTCCGCCGCCAATGGTCTTCATCCACGGCTGGTGCTCGAACCTGCGGCACTGGGATGCACAGGCTCGCCACTTCCAGCGTTCGCATCGCGTCCTGCGAATGGACCGGCCGGGCTTCGGCCGTTCCGGCGGAGCAGACCAGCCCCACACCTGGCGTCAGCAGGCGGACATCATCGCGGAGCTCATGCGCTCGAAACGCATCCGTAATGCGGTGGTCGCCGGTCACGCTGGCGGCACCGGGACGGCGCTGGAGCTCGCTGCCCGCCACTCGGATCGGGTCCACGCAATCGTGATCATCGACGGCGCGCCGGGGCCGGGCATGAGCGTGGCCGAGGCGCGTGCGCAGCCGTTCGCTCAGCAGCTCGCGGGAGACGGATACGACGAGACCCTGGAAACGGCGTACCGGTCATACTTCAGCGAACTGACGGCGCCCGACATCGTCGACGACGCGGTAGCCGACGCGGTGCGTACGCCCCAACATGTCGCCGTTCGCGAAATTGAGCAGATTCGCAGCACCAACACCATCAGTGCGGCGAAGCGCATCAGACAGCCAGCACTCTGGATCGTCGCCGAGAACAGCGGCCTGACCCCGGAACGGGTGCGTGAGCATGTTCCACAGGCGCGCTTCGGGCGCACGGTTGGCTCAGCGCACTTCGTGCAGATCGATGTACCGGACCAGGTGAATGCGATGATCGGCCGCTTCGTGCGAGGGCTGTGAAGCTGAGCAGCCGCGAGTAGAGACCGCATCGCCCATAGCCTGCCCGCAGTCTGCTGCGCTCCATTCAGCTCTGCGACCCTTTCGACATCCCGATCCTCAGCCTGATGGACTGCCCGGGCATCGTGGTGCGCAAGGCCTACGGGCTCGGGGTGCAGGCGATGTGCGGCGCCAGTTCCCGCGTCGGCTTCTTCACCGCCGAACGGACGAAGCACGCCTACATCAACACCTGGTAGGCACCGGGCGGGTCCAGACGCCCGTCACCGCCGGGGCGGCGAGACGCCGAGCCAGCGGGCCAGTTCGTCCGTGCTCTGGAACAGATTGAGCTCAACGCCGAGCTCGCCGAACCACGACACGATCCGCGCCTCGAGTTCCACCGCAAGCTCCGCCAGGCCACCGAGGTCGGCCGGGTCGAACGCCGCCATGAGGTGAGGGAAACCCTGCTCTCAGTACGGTCCCCGGTACTCGTCCGGGCGGTTGAAGTCACCGTAGCCCACCGCTGACCGGGAGGTTCCGATCATTCGGCTGAGGTCCTGCTGGATCAGTCGGGACTCAAGGCTCGCGCGCACCGGGTCGTCGGCCTCACAGGCCGACCGGAGCTTCTGCAGATGCTCCGTGATCTCCGCGTACGCGCCCCGGAAGACGCTTGCTGCGCCCACCGTCGAGGGCCGGGCCTCCTGCCGTTAGCGGAGGATCACTCTCGTGCCATCGACCAGCCGCTCGGCTGCGGCTAGGACGGTGCCGGCGTCGGTCGCCGTCGTGATCGTCTGGATGGCCGTCTGGAGGCCGGCGAGCCGTGCTCCGAAGCGATCGAGCTCCGCCAGGTCCCGGGCCCACGCTCGGTCGAAGGTGACCTGATTCACCAGGGCCAGGCACTCGACGGCGATCGTGACCACCCGCCACCCGCACTCGCACACGGCCGCAGCGTCCTCGGCGGCGCATGCCAGGCGGAGATTCTCGAGTTGGTAGACGGCGTCCGCGAACGCGGCCAGGCCGCGGCGGACCATCTCAATTTCCCGGGCCGGTTCCTGCAGCTCGACGACTCTCTGGCGGAGCGACTCGAGCGGGCTCGATCTTCCTCGGACCGGGCGTGAAGCATGGTCGCGTGCGCCAGGATGCTCGGGCTGACGGCGAATGAGCGGAAGCGTCCGTCGGCGATCCGATCAGCCATCGCCCACGTGATGGGCCAGAAGTCGAACGTGATGCCGTCGATCCCAAACGACCGAACGACATCCGGGTCCGTCCCTTCGACCGGGATGTAGAAGATGTCCAAGTCCGAGCCCGGCGAGGCTCTGCCCGTGGCGTGAGAGCCGTAGTAGGCGATGATGCTGATCTCGTCCCCGTGCTTCCCCACGGCGTGGGCAACGAGCATCTGCGCGACTTCGAATACGTCGACCATCGTCAGCTCCCGCAGACTCCGTCCACGCGACCCCACCCGAGACGAACGTCTGCCCGCCGGCCAACGGCGTGCGCAGCAATCGCCACGCGACGGCGGCGGCGCGACCCGGCCGGAGACTATCATGGGCGCCGCCGGGACTCCGGCGCGCGCAGAGAGGATGCACCGTGAAGTTCGGCGCCTTCATGTTCCCGACCGAGTACTCGATGGAGCCGGCCGCACTCGGCCGGGCGATGGAGGAGCGAGGCTACGAGTCCGTCTTCTTCCCGGAGCACACGCACATCCCGGCCAGCCGTCTCACCCCCTACCCGCTGGCCGACGAGTTGCCGCAGGAGTACTACAACGCGCTCGACCCGTTCGTGGCGCTGAGCGCGGTCGCCGCCGTGACTGAACGGCTCAGGCTCGGCACGGGCGTCTGCCTGGTGGTCGAGCACCATCCGATCACGCTCGCCAAGACCGTCGCGACCCTGGACATCGTCTCCGGCGGTCGCGTGCTCTTCGGCATCGGCGCCGGCTGGAACCGCGAGGAGATGGAGAACCACGGCACCGACCCCTCGCGACGCTGGAAGCTGATGCGCGAACGCATCGAGGCGATGAAGCGCATCTGGACGGAGGATGAGGCCGAGTACCACGGTGAGTTCGTGGACTTCGACCGCATCTGGCAGTGGCCGAAGCCCGTCCAGAAGCCGCATCCCCCGATCCTGCTGGGCAACAACCCCCGGAACGCGCTGAGACGCGTCGTCCGCTACGCCGACGGCTGGATGCCGAACGGCATCAACCCGAAGACCTTCCCACAGCGCATCCAGCAGCTGAACGAGCTGGCGGAGGAGGCTGGGCGCGGCCCGATCCCGGTCACGATGTTCGGAACTCCGCCGCAGGCCGAAGCCGTGGAGCACTTCGCTGAGGTGGGCGTGGAGCGCTGCATCCTGCCGCTGCCGCCCGCCCCCGCCGAAGAAGTCATGCCGCTGCTCGACGCGCAGGCCCGCCTCATCGAGCAGTTCTCGTAGAGCCTCGGCGAGACTCCCCCGGGGGTCGCGCGCGAATCGCGACTACTGACGAACCAGGGCTGCGGCTCGTCAGTAGTCGATGGCGCTCAGGCTGTTGAATCCGCTGTGGTCGTCGTAGCGGTACGGCGCCGGCATCGCCGAAGCGGTCGGGACCGTGCGATCGCGCAGCAGCGCTCGCGCAGAGCCCTCGGGGGCTCCGGTCACCGGCCGGCGCCACACTGATCCTGCTCACATCGGGCGAGCCCGCAGAAGCATGGTTATCAGCCTCCGGCTCGGCCGGGACCGTGACACTCAGCTACGCTGTCGCCTGCCGGCAGGCGCGCACGAGGAGGTCGTATGGCGTGGGAATACCGGGTTCACATGGTCGACAACGACGGCGATCAGTTCGACCAGTTCTCGATCGAAGCCCTCGACGAACTCGGCGATGACGGCTGGGAGCTCTTGCACGTGAACCCGCTTCAAAGCGTGACGACCGTCGATGAATCGTCGGGCGACCAGCTGACTCGCACCAAGCGTGTTGTGCTCTGGTTCAAACGTCCGAAGAACGAGTAGCGACGCGTGCGTGCCGGGCCGGCATCGCGCGCCGCGCCCGGCCCACCCTGCAAGCGGCTGAGCCGCTAGTAGCGCGTGATGACGGCGTCACCGAAACGTTCGCTGAACTCAGCGACGTGGTCGACGCCTCCGCCGGCACGTAGCCCGACCTGCGTGACGCCGAGCGCCTCCCACTCACGGACGCGGGCGAGGATCTGGTCGGCGGTGCCAATCACGGCGGAGCGCCTGAGCATCTCGGCGGTGACCAGCGGCTCGACATCTCCGGGCGCGCTCCACAGGTAGCCGTCGTGGGTGTCGAGGTACCGTGACGCGCCGCGCAGCTCACCGTGCCGCTCCCGGTACGCCGCCACCGCATCGCGGAACAGCTCCGGCACGTCATCGAGTGACGCGGCTCGCGTGGCGTAGCGAGCGATCGCTGGCGCGGTCAGCGGGACGAGTGTGTCTCTCAGCCGCTGTGAGCCCAGATCCTCGCCCGGCTCAAGCACGTACATCGAGGTGTAGAGCACGATCTCCAGGTCGCCGGCATCGCGTCCAGAACGGGCAGCGCCGGTGCGAAGGTGCTGCTTCGTCTCGGCCATCGACTGCTCGGTCGGCTGGCCGCCGATCATCACGCCGTCGCCAATCTCGCCCGCCAGCGTCAGCGTTCGTGGACCGAACGCCGAGACGATGATCGGGATGTGCGCATCGAAGCGCATGAACCCATCGCCCCCGCCGATCATCCCGATCTCGTGCTCCCCTTCGATTTCCCGGTACCGCGTCCGATCGTCGCGCAGCAGGGCCTGGCAGACGCGGATGTACTCGGCCATCGCGTCGACCCGGGTGGGTGGAAAGCCCATCGTCCGCCTGGTCGTGTTGCCGGTGCCGATCCCCAGCACCACCCGCCCGGGCGCGACCTGGTTCAACGTCGCGAGGCAACTGGCCGTGAGCGGCGCGATCCTCGAAGCCGGGTTCGTGACCCCGGGCCCCATCACCAGGCGATCGGTGTGCTGCAGGCACACCGTGAGGCTCGAGTAGACATCGGCGAACAGCATCTGCGAGTCGTAGAGCCAGCCATGCGTGAAGCCCGCTCGCTCGGCGCGCCGCATCGTCGGCCCCATGTCGACTCGTGCCGGCACGAAGATCCCAAATTGCATCGAGCACCCCCCGCGCAGTGTCCCGCCAGCCGGCCAACTGTAGCGCCGCGAACCGGCCGCCGTTGCCGGTGACGAAGAGACGGCCGACGCTATACTCGCATCGCTGTAGGAGGATGCACGCCACGGTGGTGCTCTCTGACCCGCGCGAGATCGTCATTCACGTCCGCCTCTTCGCGGACCTTCGCCGGTTCCTTCCCGATGGTTCCGAGGAGCCCGTGCCATACCACCTCCCCGCTGACTCGACGGGCGCCGATCTGCTGGCTGCGATCGGGATACCGGAGGCGGGCGAAGTGACCATCGGCCGCAACGGTGAGATCGCAGCGCACGAAGACGCACTGCACGACGGTGACGAGGTCCTGCTGTTCAGTCCGATGGAAGGTGGTTGACGGTACTCGGACCGGCGGAAGTCGGTCACGAACCTATGACGGCGCCGCGCCCGGCGCTCGGTGGAACACCTGGAGGGTATGAATGGCAGATCGATACGGATACTGGAACAAGATCCTGCACGTCGATCTTGCCGATCGCTCGACGTGGGTCGAAGAGCCCGGCGATGCCTTCTTCCGTCTGTACGGCGGCGGCCGCGGGATCATCGCTCACTATCTGCTCAAGGACGTCCCGGCGGGCGCGGACCCCCTGGGGCCGGAGAACGTGCTCGTGTTCGCGGCCGGCGTGGTCACCGGTGCACCCGTGCCGGGCGGCGGACGGCACAGCGTCGGGGCGAAGTCGCCCCTCACCGGTACGTTCGGCGAGGCCGAGGCCGGCGGCTTCTGGGGCGCGGAGCTGAAACGTGCAGGGTGGGACGCGTTGGTCTTCCACGGCGTGTCCGAAGCACCGGTATACCTCTCGATCAACGAGGCGGAGGTTGAATTCCGAGACGCCTCGGCATTCCGCGGTCAGGACACCGGCACGGTCGAGGAGGCGATCAAGGCCGAGCTGGGCGACCCGCTCACTCGTGTCGCCCAGTGCGGACCGGCCGGCGAGAACCTCGTGCGCTTCGCGTGCGTCACGAACGACCTGAACGAGGCAGCCGGGCGCACGGGCCTGGGCGCCGTCATGGGCTCCAAGAAGCTGCGGGCGATCGCGGTACGCGGCAAGTCCAACGTTCCGGTTGCGGACAGACAGGCGCTCATTGACGTCGGGAAGTGGGTCGCCAGCACGCTCGACGAGAATCACCGGGGCTTCCACGAGTTCGGCACCGGCGGCGCGATGCAGGGCAAAAGCCTCGCTGGCGGCCTGCCAACACTGAACTATCAACTGGGGCAGTTCGAGCAGATCGACAAGGTGGACGCGGTCGCAGTCCGCGACCAAGTGCGTATCTCCATGGAGTCGTGCTTCGCTTGCTCCGTACGCTGCAAGAAGGTCGTGCAGGTCGAGCAACGCAGGGAAGACGCGGGCACGACCAGCAATGGTCAACCGATCGCCGTCGATCCACGGGGGCGTTACAGCGTCGATCCACGCTACGGCGGCCCGGAGTACGAGTCGCTGGCATCGCTCGGCGCCAACCTGGGTGTCGATGACCTCATCGCCGTCTGCAAGTCGAACGAGGTCTGCAACTCGCTCGGCATGGACACGATCTCGGCCGGCTCGACCGTCGCCTGGGCGATGGAATGCTACGAGAAGGAAGTCCTGACCGCCGCCGACACGGGCGGCGTCCCCATCCGCTTCCACGATGCCGACGGCGTCGTCGACCTCCTGCATCTGATTGCGCGCCGCGAGGGTGTCGGCGATCTGCTCGCCGAGGGCTCTCAACGTGTCGCGGAGCGCATCGGCCGGGGCTCGGAGCAGTTCCTCACCACGGTGAAGGGCATGGAACTGGCGATGCACGACCCGCGTCACGTGCCGCGGATGCTCGTCTCGTACCTGCTGGCGCCCACGGGCGGCGACCATATGAGTCAGACCGGTAACAAGAACGGGCTGCGTAACCAGGTCGGGCTCTGCCACTTCCTCGGCTACAGCGACGATCAGTCGCTCGAAATTCTCCGCGCCGTCACCGGCTGGGACCTCACCCCGGAGGAAATGGTGACGATGGCCCATCGCGGCCTCACCATGGCCCGCGCGTTCAATCTCCGCGAGGGATTCACACGCGCCGACGACACGCTCCCGCCCCGCTTTCGCGAGGATCTCCCGATGCACCCTGGCGTCACCCAGGAGCTCATCGACACGACGGTCACCGAGTACTACGAGGAGCTGGGCTGGGACGCCGGCACGGGCGTCCCGACCCCGGATACCATTCGCAGACTCGGGATCGAGGCCGACCTCGCCGTACCTCAGTAAGCCCGGCCGGGTGCGACTCGCGGGTGACGGGACACACTCGATGGATACCATGCTCGACCGCTTCCGCTCCCACGGCGACGAGTCGCAATCCGTGGTCCACGAACTGTCGAGCTGGGGTGATGTCGCCGCCCTCGCCCTCGAGCTGGCGAGCGACGGGCGAGTGGTGATCACGCCGTCCCTGGCGGCCGAGGCCCCGCAGCTCGTCGTGTCCCTGGGCGAACGCTCGCTCGTCCCCTCGTTCGACGAACCGGTCGCCGAGGTTGCTGATGCCGCCGTCGGCATCGTGCGCGGCGATCTCGCGGTCGTGGAAACCGGCTCGGTGCTCGTCTCTGCCGACACACTCGCGGACCGTGCGGTGTCGATGCTGTCGAGGACCGTCCTTCAGGTCGTGGACCGCGATCGATTCGTAGGGCGGCTCGATGACGTCGCACAGTGGCTCGCCCGCCGAGCCGGCACGCCGGCGTACGCCACACTCGTGACGGGGCCCTCGCGCACGGCCGATATCGAGCGCTCACTGACGATTGGTGTGCAGGGACCGGCCGAGGTGCATGTGGTCGCCCTCGGATGAGACCGTTCGATCAGCGATACCGGGCGGCACTGGCCGACGAGAACGTCTCGGCTGGCCTGCTCGATTTCCAGCGATCCTGGCGCGAGACGCGCGATGTCCGCTTCGCCGATCTTGAGGCTGACACCGGCCACTCATTCACCTCGTTGAGCCGGCAATTGGCTGCGGCCAAGGACGCCGTCGTTAGCGACCTCGATCAGAGTATCGGCGCCTTCCGGCAGGCGGCGGAAGAAGCCGGAGCGACCGTCGTCGAAGTCTCGACCGCCGGGGAGGCCAACGCCTACATCG
The DNA here is from genome assembly GCA_030745285.1 of Dehalococcoidia bacterium. GTDB lineage: Bacteria > Chloroflexota > Dehalococcoidia > UBA2979 > UBA2979 > SHYR01. The sequence continues at coordinate 10,142 of JASLOV010000260.1, forward strand.
CTGGGTTGTGCCACGACCGTGGCATCGAACTGGCAGTCAAAGGCAAGTCGATGACTTCGGAGGAGATCGGCCTCAACGAGCACCTCACCGGCGCCGGTGTGGAGGCAGTCGAGACCGACCTCGGCGAGTGGATCCTCCAGCTCGCCGGCGACCGGCCCAGCCACCTCGTGATGCCCGCCATCCACCTGCGCCGCCGGCAGGTGGCGGAACTGCTCGGGCGCGTCCTCGGCGAAGAATTCGACGCCGACGACATCCCCGCGATGGTGCGGAGTGCGCGGACCGCGCTTCGCGAGCGGTTCCTCAGCGCCGGCATGGGCGTGACCGGCGCAAACGCGCTGATCGCCCAGTCAGGTTCGATCATGCTCGTGACGAACGAGGGCAACGGACAGCTCACCGCCAGCTTGCCACCGCTGCACGTCGCCATCGTAGGTGTCGAGAAGATCGTGCCCGACATCGCGACGGCCATAACGCAGTTGCGGCTGCTCGCTCGATCGGCAACCGGTCAGTCGATCAGCACCTACACGACGTTCATCACCGGACCGGCGCCCGGCCACGAACTGCACATCGTGCTGCTCGACAACGGCCGCCGTCAGATGGCCGCCGACCCCGATTTCAGCGCCGCATTGCGATGCGTCCGCTGCGGCGCGTGCGCGAACGTCTGCCCTTCCTATCAGGTCGTTGGCGGGCAGGCCTTCGGGCACATCTACACCGGCCCGATCGGGCTCGCCGGCACGCCCTTCCATCACGGCCTGCAGGCGGTTGCAGGCCCCCAGTCGCTCTGCCTGTCGTGTGGGGCCTGCGAATCAGTCTGCCCGGTGGAGATCCCGCTGCCGCGTCAGATCATCGAGGTGCGACAGCGGGTCGCTGCGGCCATGCCCCCACGATGGTGGGCGCGGCTCGCCCTGCGCGGCTTCGCCTCGCGCCGCCTCGTCGGGGCAGCCGCACGCGCGCTCGCACTGGCCACGCTGCCCTGGCGCCGGGGCCGCTTCACTCGGCTCCCCTCGCTTCCCGGCATCCGCCGTCAGCTCTCGTGGCGCACGCCGCCGGCGATCCCGCTGCGCCCGGCCCGGGCCCGATCGGACCTGAGAGCGCCACGGCCGCCTCTGGTGGAGACCGACGCCAGCGGCCGCCGCGTCACCCTGTTCCTGCAGTGCATCACGGACCGCCTCGCTCCGGAGATCGCCGTCGCCACCGCAACGCTGCTCCGTGCTGCTGGCTGCCAGGTGATCGTGCCCGACGGCCAACACTGCTGCGGCCTGCCGGCCTTCGACGCGGGCGACCAGCGCACCGCGGCGCGCATGGCCAGACAGACCATCGAGACGCTCGAGGCCGCCGGCGACATCGTCACGCCGGCGCCGAGCTGCCTGGCCGCGATGCTGCACGACTACGACCAGGTCTTCCGCGACGACCCGGCATGGCGGGAGCGCGGCCGTCGCGTCGCCGAGCGCGTCCACGACGTGAACGCCTATCTCTCGGGCCGGGCGCGGTTCCCGGATGGGGCGCTCGCGGCCGGCGACCGCTCGCCTGTGGC
>JASLOV010000261.1 GCA_030745285.1 Dehalococcoidia bacterium
CAGCGACGGAGTCGGCCAGGATGGTTTCGTAGTAGCGATCGGAGTGTCCTGCCTCGATCACGGAGCAGAGGTGCGGAACCAGCCGATCGCGCAGCAGCTGCTCGCGCAGCAAGTAGATGTTGACGGTCTTGAACGCATCACTCGAGTCGAATCCCGGGCCTTGATCGGCGCCGAGGATGAAGCTGGTCACCCGGTCGTGGTCGTCGCGTCGGACCACCGTGCCCGACAGCGCCGGCCCATCGGGCGCGACGGCGGCGCTGCTGCCGGGCTCCCGGAGCAGCGCGGCAACGACGCCGGGGTCGAATACGACGTCCGCCTCGATCAGCAGGATGTCGCGGTCGAGGTAGTCGCGAGCGTCCCAGAGCGAACGGATGTTGTTGGTCGTCTCGAAATCGGGCGCGTCGACGTAGACGATGTCGACGCCGGCAAAACACGAACCGATGCGCTCCCGGATCACCCTGCCCTCGTAGCCGATCACGATGACGGCCTCGGTCACGCCATGTGAGGCGAGCGCGTGCAGGGCGCGCTCCAGCAGCGGCTCGCCGCCGACTTCCACCATGCACTTCGGAAGGTCGGCGGTCAGGGGCAGCAGGCGGTTGCCCTTGCCCGCCGCCAGGATCACCGCGCGACGAACCAGCGACCGATCGTCGCGGGTCAGGCTGGGCGCATCGCTTCTGTTCGCCATGTGGGTGGTTCCGCCAGCGGGCCGTTCGCTACGCGTTGCCGCCCGATGTCGCGCCCACCGGTCGCCCCGCGTCCGACGATTGGCCGTCCGATCCGGAAGCGGTGAAGTACTCGCGAAGACGGTCGATGCCCTCGTTGTAGCGGTCGTTGCAGAACGCCAGGCGCAGGTCCTGGGGGACCCCGAAGTCGGTGCCGGGGACGACAGCGACGTGGATCCGCTGCAGGATGTCTCGTGCCAATTCCTTGGACGAGGCGAAGCCGTGCGCGGAGTTCCACTCCGCGCAGCGCAAAATGGCGTAGAAGCCGCCTTCGGCCGCGATCGGTTCGCACCCGGTGCCGCTCAGGCGTTCGGTGGTGTACTCCGCGCGCTGGCGGTAGACATCGTTGAGGTGCGCCGGGCTCTCCTCGTCCTCGAGCGCGGTGATCATGCCGTACTGGTAGGCGGGGTCGGTGCAAAGCAGGGTGTGTTGCTGGATCACGCGCAGATTCATCTGCAGTTCGGGCGGCAGGATGGCGAAGCCGACCCGCTTCGTGTACATGCGGTAGCCCTTGGAGAAGCTGTTGGTCACGATCGTCATATCCCGGTGCTCGGGCAGCAGCGCCAGCGGCGAGTGGAACTCGTCGTAGAACATCACGTTGTTGTAGATCTCGTCGTTCAGGATGTATGCCCGCCCGTCGACGATCTCGTAGATCTCCCGCATCTCGTCCGGCGTCACGATGTTGCCCACCGGATTCCCCGGCGAGTTGATCACGACCAGCGACGTACGCTCGGGCGAGAAGTTCCGACGGAACGAGTCCATGTCGACCCGCTTCGTGTCGATGTCGATGTCGTAGAACTTGATCGTCGCGCCGGCCAGCGTGGCGCAATAGAGATACAGCGCGTAGTAGGGCCGCGGGATCATGATCTCGTACTCCGGCCCGGAGACGAGCTGGAAGACGTTTCGGAAGATGGGGGAGCTGCCGGTGTTGACGATGACGTCGTCTGACGAGACGTCCGTCTTGTGCCGTCGGTTGTAGAATCCGGCGATCGCTTCACGAAGCTCGGGCAGCCCTTCCGGGTACACCCGCCGCACGAAGTCCGGGTCGCGGAGCTTGTCGATCACCTGATCGAGCACCGCCTCCGGCATCTGCAGCTCTGTGACGCCGATCGTGAGCTTCAGGACGTCGGCGCCCTGCTCGATCAGCTCATCCGCGAGCTCGTCCAGCACGAACATCTGAAACTCAAGGTCGTGCGGCATGAGGTCTCTGATGGTGCGTGGCACTCGCTGGCTCCTCGTGTAGTCGTCACTCGCTGTGCACATGCGACCCACGTCAACCGCCGCGGAACGGCTGTTGATTCACAGGGCGTCACGTGCTGCGTCGGATTCAGCCGAAACATAAGGTACGAGACGAGAAATTGCGAGCGGCCGTCCGTCCGATCGTGGCGGCCACCGCGATCTCGCCCGGCGTTGATGCGCCTCTAAGGCGCCGCCACCTCCGGCACCAGCTTCAGCGCCTCCGCAATCTGCTCGACGGGGTATTCGTGGTCTTCGAGCTCCCCGGCGAAGTACTGCTCGTAGGCGCCGAGGTCCAGCAGGCCGTGGCCGGAGAGGTTGAAGAGGATCACCCGCTCCTCGCCCGCATCCTTCGCCTGGAGCGCCTCATCGATCGCCGAACGCACCGCGTGGGACGACTCCGGCGCGGGAATGATCCCCTCGGCGCGTGCGAACTGGACGGCGCCGTCGAACACCGCGCGCTGGGGGTGGGCGACCGCCTCGATGTGGCCTTCGCTGTGCAGCTGACTGATCAGCGGCGCCATGCCGTGGTAGCGGAGCCCGCCCGCGTGGATCGCGGGCGGCACGAAGGTGTGGCCCAGCGTCGCCATCTTCACCAGCGGCGTCATTCCGGCGACGTCGCCGAAGTCGTATGCGTAGGTCCCCTGCGTCAGCGTCGGGCAGGAGGTCGGCTCGGTGGCGACGAATCGCGTCCCGGCCCCCTCCGCCAGGCGGGCGCGCATGAAGGGGAAGGCGAGGCCGGCGTAGTTGGAGCCGCCGCCGACGCAGCCGATGACGACGTCCGGCTCCTCGCCAGCCATCTCCATCTGCAGCATCGCCTCCTGGCCGATCACGGTCTGGTGCATGAGCACGTGGTTCAGCACGGAGCCCAGCGAGTAGCGGGTGTCATCGCGCGACGCGGCGTCCTCAACGGCCTCGCTGATGGCGATGCCCAGCGAGCCCGTGGTGTCCGGATCACTCGCCAGAATGTTGCGCCCGGCTTCGGTGGTGTCCGAGGGGCTGGCGATCACCTCCGCGCCAAAGACGTTCATCATCGCCTTGCGGTACGGCTTCTGCTCGAAGGAGACCTTCACCATGTAGACCTTCAGCTCGATGCCGAACATCTGGCAGGCCCACGCCAGCGCGCTACCCCACTGCCCGGCCCCGGTCTCCGTGGCGATGCGCTTCACTCCCTCTTCGCGGTTGTAGAAGGCCTGCGCGATGGCGGTGTTCGCCTTGTGCGAGCCCACCGGGCTGGCGCCCTCGTACTTGTAGTAGATGTGTGCCGGGGTGCCGAGCGCCTGCTCCAGGCGGTGTGCGCGGTAGAGCGGCGTGGCGCGGTACGTGGCGTAGGCATCCTGCACGGGCTCCGGGATGTCGATCCAGCGCTCCGGCGAGACTTCCTGTCCGATGATCGCCATCGGGAAGAGCGGCGCGAGATCGTCCGGCCCGATCGGTTGCCCGGTACCGGGGTGCATGGGTGGAGAGGGCGGGTTCTGGAGGTCGGCGGCGATGTTGTACCACTGCCTGGGAATCTGGGAATCATCGAGCATGAACTTGTACTGTGGGGCCATTGATCGCCTCCGAACCTGAGCAGACCGAGTGTTCCGCCGTTGACACGCAATGATGCGGCGTCGCTACCGGCGGCGTAAATATACGGTGTAAGTCTTGAGCCTCAACCGCCCGAGGCGATCGCGGCCATCGAGGCCGCGGCGGGGACTACGAGCTCACCGGCGGCGTCGAACCCGAAGCCGCCGCCGGGCGCACTTCGTGAAACGTCACCGCCTCGTCGAAGCCCTTCAGGTTGGCCTCCCCGGTGGAGGTGAATTCGAAGGTCTTGCCGGCGCATAGCTGGCGCACGACGTCGGAGACCAACACCTGGCCCGGCTGCGCGCGGTCGCAGATGCGGGAGGCCATGATCACGGCCGTACCGAACAGGCCCTCGTCGTCCGCGATCGCCTCGCCGCGTTGACGCCGATGCGCACCTTGAGCGCGTCCTCTCCGAGGTCACCGCTGCCTGCGATGCGGCGCTGCACATCGAGTGCACACTCGACCGCGACCGAGGCAGAGAGGAACGAGGCCATGATGCCGTCGCCCGTGTGTTTGATCTCTCGACCCTGCTGAGCTTCGAGCGCCTCGCGAACCGACTGGTTGTGCTGCCTGACGATCTGGTGTGCTCGCTCATCGCCGAGCTGCTGGGTGAGCTGAGTGGAGCCGCGCATGTCGGTGAAGAGGATGGTGATGGCGCGGCCGTCGGCCGCGGACCGCAGGCCTCGGCCTCGCTGCCCGGAGCGCCGGTTGGATCGGCGTTCCTCCGCCAGGTAGTCGCGCAGCTGACGGAATCCGAGCGCCAGCGCGCCGGGCCGCTCATCCTGGCCAGACCCCTGACCGCGTCGCCGCGAGCGTCCCCGGCCACGTTGCTCACGTCTTCGCCGGCCACGGGCCTCTCCCGGCGCCTCATCGATCGGGGACTCCAGCCCCGGCGTCTGAGCGGTCGGGCCGGGCCAGTCGGGCTGAGCCGCCGCTCGGCCGCCTCGAGGAAGGCTCGCGCCTCGGTGTTGTCGTCGGCGAATGCGAGCACGTCGCGGGCCCGCTCGCGGACGCGCTCCCACTCGCCCTCGCCCACCGCGGCGTCGGCCTCGTCGAGCAGAGAGTCGATGCGTCGTTGGATCCGTTCGCTCGTCATGGAGCGAAGATGATAACTGGTCGCGAGTGACGGCGTTCCACCGCGCTCACTGGACCGTCACAGCCGTCCTCGTGCGGGCCGGGGTAGACTGCCGCCGTACCGGGGCGCGATTCAGGGGGCAGCGATCATGACGACGGAGACGGCGGTCGCGGATCGAACGATCACGCTGAACGGGCTGAACTTCCACTACCGAGACTGGGAGAGCGCGAACCCCGATGCCCAGCACCTGGTGCTGCTGCACGGCTACACCGGCCATGCCCGCTCCTGGGACTCGTTCGCGCTCGCCATGAGCGTGGACTACCACGTGCTCGCGCTCGACCAGCGAGGACACGGCGAGACGGAGTGGGCGCCGCCGACGGAGTACGGCGTCGATCACATGGTTCGAGACCTCGAGGCGTTCGTCGAGGAGCTGAGCCTCAGCCAATTCTCGCTGCTCGGGCTCTCGATGGGCGGCCGCAATGCCATCCACTACGCCGGGAAGCGCCCGCAGGCACTGGTCCGGCTCGTGATCGTCGACATCGGCCCGGAGACCGGCACCACGGGGTCGGCGCGCATCCGCGCCGGCGTACAGGCCGGCGACGTCTTCGAGAGCCCCGACGAGGCGATCGCCCGGGCGCGCTCGACCAACCCGAACGCCGACGAGGGCGAGCAGCGCCACCGCGTCACGCACAGCCTGATGCAGCGCGATGACGGCAAGTGGACGTTCCGCTACGACAAGGCGCTGCGCGACCCCGACAACCCCCGCCCGCGTCCCAGCCCCGAGGAGGGCTGGGCCCTGGTGGAGCAGATCGACGTACCGACGCTGCTGATTCGCGGCGAGATCAGCGATGTGCTGCCTGCCGAGGTGGCGGGGCGGATGGTGGAGACGATGTCCGACTGCCAGTTCGTGGAAGTGGCCGGCTCGGGACACTCGGTGCCGCTCGACCGCCCGGTGGGGTTCCTGGAAGCGGTTCGCACGTCCTTCTAGGGCGTCAGGCGACCGTGGCTCGTGGAGTGAGCGGCCGATGACTGCCTCGTCAGAGACAGCCGGGACGAACATCGAGCCGTTCTGGGCGCTCGACCCGGACGTCACGTACCTCAACCACGGCTCCTTCGGTGCGACGCCGCGCCCCGTACTGGAGCGGCAGCAGTCCCTGCGCGACGAACTGGAGCGCGAGCCGATCGACTTCCTCTCACGGTCGCGAGAGCGCCGCATCGACGAAGCGCGGAAGGCGCTGGCGGACTTCGTCGGGGCGAGCGCCTCCGGCCTGGCCTTCGTGCCGAATGCAACGACCGGCGTGAACTCCGTGCTCCGCTCGCTGAGGTTCGAAGCGGGCGACGAGCTGGTGGTCACCGACCATGCCTACAACGCCTGCCGCAACGCGCTCGACTTCGTCGCCGAGCGCTGGGGTGCGACGGTCAGCGTCGCGCCGCTCCCCTTCCCGCTCGCCTCGCCCGACGAGATCGTCGACGCCGTGGCCGGTGCGCTCACCGCTCGTACACGGCTGGCGATGATCGACCATGTCACCAGCCCGACCGCGCTGGTGCTGCCGCTACCGGAGCTGGTCTCGGCGATCGCGGGCCGGGGCGTCGAGGTGCTGGTCGACGGGGCGCACGCGCCGGGCATGGTCGAACTGGACCTCGACGAGCTGGCGACGCTGGGCATGACCTACTACGCCGGCAACTGCCACAAGTGGCTCTGCGCGCCGAAGGGCGCCGGCTTCCTCTGGGTCGCACCCGGGCGCCAGCCCGCGATCCGGCCGACGGTGATCAGCCACGGCGCGAACCGGGACACATCGCTGCGCTCGCGCTTCCACCTCGAGTTCGACTGGACCGGCACCACGGACTTCACGCCCTGGCTCTGCGTCCCCACGGCGATCGAGGCCGTCGGCGGGCGGGTTGAGGGTGGGTGGGCGGCCCTGCGCCTCCGCAACCACGAACTGGCGCTGGCGGCGCGCGACCTGCTGACGGCGACGCTCGGCATCGCCACGCCCCCCTGCCCCGACGAGATGGTCGGCTCGATGGCCGCGCTCCCCCTCGCGGACGCCGGGGGTGTCGTCGCCAACGGCCCCGACACGCTCAGCCAGCAGCTCCGTGACCAGTTCGGCCTCGAGGTGCCGGTCATGCCGTGGCGGAGTCCCCGCCTGCGGCTGTTGCGCGTCTCGGCCCAGCTCTACAACACCCGCGCGGACTTCGAGCGGCTGGCCGACGCGCTCAGGGCGCTCTCGGTCACCGGCGCGAACAGCGTGCGGTGAGCTGATGACCGATCCGATGACCGGGCTGGCCACCGTCGAGCCGTGGGACGAGGGACCGCCGCGCATCAACGGTCCGCGCTTGCTCGGGTCGCGCCCGGCATGGCCAACCAGATTCAAACTTGATTGATGACATCCGTCCCACGACGTCATCGTACGCATCCGGCGTCGCGTTCGCGACCGGCGGACCGGGCGGCGAGATCACTCGCGGCTCGCCTCATCGTAGTTCGCCGCCGCGTTCGAGACGGCCAGCTCGATGTCCTCCTCGAGCAGGTAGCCGCCGGCCACAAGATCCAGCGCGGCCGTGCGGGCACGGTCGACGTAGTCGTCGCGATCGGTGTAGCGCTCCTCGATCGACGCGCGCGGGTCGCCCGCCGCCTGACGGTCCTCGCGCGTCGCGGCGAAGTATCGGGTCGAGCCCTGCATTGACATCAGCTGCTCCGGCGCGCCGGTCGCGGGGTCGCGCAGGTTCCAGCCCAGGTGCGTCGCCACCGGCACGGTGATGTCCGGCAACGCGATGCCGCCAACCTCGTTGCCGTCTGCATCGACGGCGGAGACGTACGCCGGGTAACTCTCACCCTCATCGACCGGGTAGCGGCCGATGCCAGCAGCCGCCTGCGGTCCGAGGTCGATGGCGCGGATCACCCACAGCCGGTCCGGGTCGGGAAGCGCCTGTTCGGGCAGTGCAGCCACGGTCCGCAGCACGGCGCGCTGATCGACGGCGGTCTCGTCATCGATGCGAGGGTGCCGGGCCGGTGGCGGTTCGATGCCGCGCACCCAGCGATCGAGGTTGATCAGGGCCGCTCGCAGCAGCGGGGCGTAGTCCACGGTGTTGGAACCGTAACGCCCGCTCGCCCCCTCGTTCGCGCTCTCCCGGCGCTGCGGGAGCGAGCCCGGCACGTGCTGCGTCCCGGCAAAGTGGTAGATGCGCACGTTTGAATCGGGCTCGACATCGTGACTGCCGGCCGGGTCGACGTGCACGAGCGAGCCGTCGCCGCGCCAGTACTCGGCGGAAGTGTTGGTGTAGACGACCTTCGGCACGGCGTCCCGCTCACGCAGGCGGTCGAGTAGCCCCGCACGCTCGCCGCTGAACGGATCGGCCGTGGGGACGTCGGCGAAGGGGAAGAGGTGCCCGAAGCCCGGGACCGACTGGGCCGACGGCTGCGCGAAGCGATGGTTGAATTCGCCTCGACGCCCGCCCGCGACGTGCGGCAGGATGCCGTCGAAGACCTGCCGCCCGCTCTCGTCGACGTTCAGCCCGAGATACATGAAGTGGCGGAGCATGCGGCCGGTCTGTGAGATGCCGTACGCATACGTGCGCTCGAAACCGTCGGCGCAGGGGTTCTCCGGCGCGGCCTCGCGCAGGACGGCGGCGGCGTCCCGCAGCGCCAGCAGGCCGGCGCCGACGACCGGCGCCCCTTCCGTCGTGTAGACGGCGTTGTAGATCTTGCCGGGCACGAAGCCGGTCTGAAGGTAGACGTGCTGGTCGCTCGGCTCGATGCGGCCGTCGACCTCTCGAGCGAAGCGCCACTGCGAGCGCTCGATCACCGTGTCGGGGCCGTCCTCGTAGTCGCGGACGAGCAGCACCGCGTCGGTCTGGTCCCCGACGGCGGCGTACGGGCGGTGGATGCGGTTCGCCAGCAGGCGCGTCGTCTCGAAGACGTTGGGGCGCATCTCGACGATCACCTGGCCGCGCACCGGCCCGCCGTCGATCGCCGCCTCGGGCGCCTGCAGCCCGATCAGCGCGTCGCTGGACGGCACATCCCACTGCCAGCCGATCGATGCGACGGTGAAGCCGTGGCGGAAGAGGAAGCCGTCGCCGGGAGGAATGTCGACGGAGCCCGGCACCCCGGCGTCGCGATTGAACATCGCGACCACACGACGCCGCCCGCGGTTCGGCAGCTCGAGCAGCAGCCCGCCGTTGCCTCGTGCCGGGTCGACGGGGGCGAGCACCGTCAGGTCGGCGGTGAAGCGAACCCGCCCGTCCGCGTCGCGCGGAGCGAGCTCGAGGTCGACGATCGACTCGTTCGCCTCGTGCCCCGGGTCGACGGCGAATGTGAGCGTCACATCGATGCGCTCGTATGCACCGCTCTCGCCGAACTCGACCCCGTCCGCATAGCGTTCTCGTTGTGTGACATCGATGGCGACGACGGACATAGCGCTCACTTCTTCCGCGGACGCGGGTCGCGGGTGCGGGCGATGGTACCGCGCCTCCACGTGACGCCTCGACACCGCCCCTCCTTGCGCTGCGGGCAGCGTTCGCCGTATCAAGCGAGCTACGCCCGGCGGGGCCCCGGCGCCCGCCGGGCCAGCCGGCGACGGCAACATCGTTTCGAAACGGGGGCAGCAGTGCTTTTCGAACTTCGCCAGTACAAGATCCGGGAAGGCCACAAGGAGAACTGGGTGCGCCTGATGGAGGATGAGATCATCCCCTTCCAGGTCGCTCAGGGGATGGTCATCCTCGGCAGCTTCACCGGCGAGGACGACGATTCCATCTACGTCTGGATCCGGCGCTTCAAGGACGAGGCCGAGCGCGAGCGCCTCTACGAGGCGGTCTACGACTCCGACCACTGGAAAGAGAACATCGGGCCGCGCATCCCGGAGATGATGGATCGTGAGGCGATCAACGTCATCCGCCTGGACCCGACCGCAAAGTCGCCGCTCCAGTAGCGGCGGCCCGCGGCTGGAGCGCTCACTCAGGCGCGACACGATGACGGGTTCGCTCCCGTATCCGCGCCTATACTGGTTGCAATGCTATACCGGTTGCAATGATGGCACTGCTCAGTGCACGCGACCTCAAGAAGCACTTCGGCTCCGTCCGGGCGCTGGACGGCGTGACGTTCGACATCGAGCAGGGCGTGACCGGCCTGCTCGGCGCAAACGGGGCCGGCAAGAGCACGACGCTCAAGCTGTTCCTCGGGCTGCTTCGGCCGAACTCGGGCAGCGCCGACTTCCTTGCCGTCGATGGCGGGGACCGGGTGACGGCGCGGCAGCGCATCGGCTACATGCCGGAGCGTGACTGTCTGCCGGATGCGCAGCCCGCCGCCGAGTTCCTGACGTACATGGCCGAGGTGAGCGGCCTGCCGCGCGTTGCCGCGCGCGTGCGTGCAACCGATGTGCTCCGCCACGTCGGGCTGTTCGAGGAGCGCTACCGCCCGATCGGCACGTACAGCACCGGGATGAAGCAGCGGGTGAAGCTGGCGCAGGCGCTGGTCCACGATCCGGTCGTGATCCTGCTGGACGAACCGACGGCCGGCCTCGACCCGATCGGGCGGCAGGACATGCTGGACCTGATCAGGAGCATCAGGCGCGACTTCGGCATCAGCATCGTGCTCTCGTCGCACCTCATGGGCGACGTCGAGCGCACCTGTGAGTGGGTGATCGTGCTCGACGCCGGCAGCGTGATGCGCACCGGCCCGGTGGGCGGCTTCCTGGAAGAGACGGAAACCCTGATCATCGAGCTCTCCGAGGGCGAGGAGGCGTTGGCCGCCGCCCTCGCCACGCGCGGGCTGAAGACGCGCGCGGACGGGCGGCAGCTGATCCTCGAGGGCGCCAGCAGCGAGGACTACGACACCGTGCGCGACGCCGTGGTGGAGTCCGGCGCGCTGCTCTACCGGCTCGCCCCCGAACGACACTCGCTCACCGAGATCTTCGAGCGGCCAGCCGGCGAGGATGCCACAGCGGAGGACGGCGAGTGACCGCGGCCGGGACGGGCGCCGAGGCCGGCGAGGTCTTCGACCCCGGGTACCAGGGCTACGAAGGGGAGCGGCACGGTCGCTGGCAGGCCCGTCGGACGATCTGGCGCGATGGCGTGCGCATCACGCTGGGCCTCGGACGGGGCGTGAGTAAGAAGGTCGCGCCGGTGATCTTCATCGGCCTGATGTGGCTGCCGGCCGTCGTCGTGATCGTGATCACCGGGTTCATCTCCACCTTCGGCGGGGACACCGCGGACATCGAGGGGCCGACCTTCGCCGAGTACTACGGCTGGGCGTTCCTCTTCGTGGTGCTGTTCGCGGCGGTGGTCGCACCGGAGCTGCTCTGTCCCGACCGCCGGGAGGGTGTGATCACGCTCTACCTCGTGCGCCCGATCACGGCCACGGACTACATCGCCGCGCGCTGGTTCGCGTTCCTCACGGTGGCGGCACTGGCGCTCTGGTGCCCGGCGTTGCTGATCTTCGGCTGGAACGCTCTCTCGGCGAACAACCCCGGCGCCTGGGCGAAGGATCACTGGGACGCACTGCCCCGCCTCTTCGCGGCGGGCGGAGTACTGGCGGCCTTCCTCACGACGCTGGCGATGCTTGCTTCGTCGTTCACGGTGCGGCGGCCTTACGCGGCGATCGGGACGATCGCGGTCATCGCCATCAGCGCCGTCATCGGCGGGATCGGTGAGGAGGCGTTCTCCGGCGACGTCGGCGAGTGGTCGAGCCTGATCAACCTGCCGCTAGTCGCACTCTCCGTCAGCAACTGGATCTTCGAGGCGCCGGGGGAAGGTCCGCTGGAAGACGGCGCATACATCGTGTGGCTCGCCGTGCTGACGCTCAGCAGCGGCGCGCTGTTGTGGTGGCGCTATCGGGCGCTCGGCCGATGACCGGCAGCCGGACATCCACACCGACGATCAGTGTCGACGGCGTCTCGCGATGGTTCGGTAACATCGTCGCCGTCAACGATGTCTCGTTCAACATCTTCCCCGGCATCACCGCCCTGCTTGGACCGAACGGGGCCGGCAAGACGACGCTGCTGCGCATGGTCGGCGGTCTCGGCGACCCTTCCGACGGCGGGGTGCGTGTGCTCGGCGATCCGGTGCGCCGCAACCCGGCGATCTTCAGTCGCATCGGCGTGATGACCGAGCACGAGTCTGTCTACGAGTTCCTCACGGGGCGCGAGCTGGTCGAGCTCAACGCCCGCCTGCACCGGGTGCCTGACGTGATGGCGGCCGTCGACGAGGCGATCGAGCTGGTCGACCTCGCGGCGGACCAACACCGCCGGCTCGGGGGCTACTCGCGCGGGATGCGTCAGCGCATGCGACTGGCGGCGACGCTGGTGCACTCGCCGGAGGTGCTGCTGCTGGACGAGCCGCTCTCCGGCACCGACCCACCGCAGCGACTGCGCTTCATGGAGGTGATGCGTCGCATCGCCCGGCAGGGGCGCACGATCGTGATCTCCTCGCACATCCTGGAGGAGGTCGAGACGCTAGCGGACCGCATCATCCTGCTGACGGCCGGCAAGGTGGCCGCGGCCGGCGAATACCGTGCGATCCGCCAGAAGCTGAACGAGCAGCCCTACCTCGTGCGCGTGGAGGCGGATCAGCCGCGCGTGCTCGGCGCCGGGCTGATGGCGATCGACGCCGTCGAGTCGGTGGAGGTGGACGAGGACGACCGCCTGCACGTGCGCAGCCGGGAGGTCACGGAGTTGCAGCGAGCGCTGCCACACGTCGCGCGTGACACCGGTGTGCGCATCCTGCGGGTCGAGCCGCTCGACGACTCGCTGGAGAGCCTCTTCGAGTACCTCGCACAGCAACAGTGGCGGGGGCGTGGATGATGGTCCTGCTGGCACTCTCGGCGCGGCAGCTCGCCGGCGGCAAGCGTATATGGCTGATGCTGGTGCTGGCAGCGATCCCCCTGGTGTTCGCGGTGATCTTCGCGCTCGTGGAGACCGACGCGACGGCGCTGGAGTTCAGCGACGGCCTCACCAACTACCTGATCGCGTCGACGATCCTGCCACTGGTGATGCTCGTACTGGCCACGGCTTCCTTCGGCAACGAGCTCGATGACCACACCCTGCCCTACCTGGTGCTGAAGCCGATCTCCCGCTGGACGATCGTCGCGCCGAAGCTGCTCGCCTCGTTGCTCGTCGGCGGCCTTCCGGTCGCGGTGAGCGGCTGGCTCTCGACTCTGATCATCACCGAGGGCGATGCCGGTCACGCGGCGGCCACCGCCGCGGCGCTGCTGGTAGGGGCGGTCGCCTACGCCGCGCTCTTCACGTGGGCGGGGTTGACCGTGCGCTACGCGCTGCCGTTCGGCGTCGCGTACATCTTCGTCTGGGAGGCAGTGCTCTCAACCTTCCTCGACGGCACGAGATTCCTCTCCGTGCGCCAGTACACGCTGGCCGTCGTGCACGGCATCGACGACAGCCGCCTGCGTGACATGGTCGTCGAGCTGGGGTTGGCGGAGGGCCTGATCGGCGCCGCCGTCATGGTCGCCGTCTTCACTACGCTGACCACGCGCCGCCTCGCCCGCATGGACATCCCTTAGGCCCCCTCCGCTCGCCCCGATTTGCCCCCCTCGCCCGACGCCCGCTGCCGGTCAGACCGGCCTGCTGGTAGTCTCTGCCCGCGCACGAACCGGACCGCGAACGACGTTACGGCCGGAAGCGTGCCCGCTGAGGGGACCAGAATGACGATCGCCCGGTTGACCGAAACGATCACCACAACCGACGAGGAAATGGCCGGGGACCTCGAAGCCTGCCATCTCCCCGCCCTGCTCCCGGCGCTCGCGCAGGCGACCGGGGACCTCTCGCTGCTGCGCGATGGGCTGCGGCCGGTGACGGCCGCGCCACCCCCTCCGCAGGGGGGACTCTCGGCCGAACAACTGGTCGAGGCGCGCGAGCTGGCGCTGGCGGCCCTGCAGGCCCTGCGCGACGGCGGCGAGGCCGAGCGGGCGAACGCCGGCGACCTCCGGCGGATGATGGAGTGGATGACCGGCTCGACTTCCGCGAGCGAATATCTGCCGCTGCTGATCGAGGAGCTGTCGCCGTTCGATGAGGACCCGCGCGCTCCGCAGTGGCGGAAGGACCCGGCCACCGAGTTCAGCGTCGCGATCATCGGGGCCGGGATGTCTGGGATCGTCGCCGGGGCGCGACTGAAACAGGCCGGTGTGCCCTTCGTCGTGATCGAGAAGAACCCGGACGTCGGCGGCACGTGGCTGGAGAACACCTACCCGGGGGCGCGGGTTGATGTCTCCAACGCCTTCTACAGCTACTCGTTCGCCCAGCGCGTCGACTGGCCGCAGCACTATTCGCCGCAGGACGTGCTGCTCAACTACTTCCGCGACTGCGCGGAGGAGTACGGCGTACGCGAGCAGGTACGTTTCAACACCGAGGTGCTCTCCTGCGAGTACGACGACGACCGCAACACGTGGGCGCTGCTGGTCCGCAACCCCGACGGCGGCGAGGAGCGCATCGAGGCGAACGCCGTGGTCAGCGCCGTCGGGCAGCTCAACCAGCCGAAGCTGCCGGACATCGCCGGCCGCGGCAGCTTCGAAGGGCCCTCGTTCCACTCGGCGCGCTGGGACCACGATGTCGACCTTGGCGGCAAGCGCGTCGGCGTGGTCGGCACGGGCGCGAGCGCCGCGCAGTTCATCCCGGCCATCGCCGCCGACGTTGAGCAGCTGACGGTGTTCCAGCGCACGCCGCCGTGGCTCGTCGCGGTGCCGCACTACCAGGACGAGGTGCCGGAGGGCCAGCAGTGGCTCTTCCAGCACGTACCGCACTACGCCCACTGGTTCCGCTTCTGGCTCTTCTGGACGACGGTCGAGGGGATGCTGCCGGCCGCGCGGGTCGACCCCGAGTGGGGGCCGCAGGAGCGCTCCGTCAGCGCCGAGAACGACGGCATGCGCGCGATGATGACGGCCTACCTCGAGCAACAGTTCGCCGACCGGCCCGACCTGCTGGCGCAGGTGCTGCCGCAGTACGCCCCGGCCTCGAAGCGGCTCGTGCTCGACAACGGCGCGTGGGCGTCCGCCCTCATGCGAGAGAACGTCGAACTGGTGACGGAGCCGATCGCCGAGATCACCCCGCGCGGCGTCACCACCACCGACGGGGAGGAGCGAGCGTTCGACGCGCTGCTCTACGGCACGGGCTTCCAGGCCTCGCGCTTCCTCACGCCGATGACGGTCGTGGGCCGCGGGGGCGTGGCACTGCACGAGCAGTGGGACGGCGATGCCCGGGCCTACATGGGCATCACAGTGCCCAACTTCCCCAACATGTTCCTGATGTACGGGCCGAACACGAACATCGTGGTCAACGGCAGCATCATCTTCTTCTCCGAGTGCGAGGTGCAGTACATCCTCAAGTGCATCCGTCTGCTGCTCGAGGAGGGCCACCGCGCGATGGACTGCACGAGCGAGGCGCACGACGCCTACAACGAGCGCATCGACGAGGCCAATTCGCAGATGGTGTGGGGCGTCGCGACCGTCAACAGCTGGTACCGTAACGAGACCGGCCGATCGGCTCAGAATTGGCCGTTCTCGCTGCTGGAGTACTGGGAGCAGACGCGCCGGCCCGACCCCGCCGCCTACGAGTTCCTGTAGCCAATCCTGGTATCACTGCGGCTATGTTGATAGCCGCGAGAGGAGAGAGATGTACGTCGCAACCGGCATCGCCGGGCAGCTGCACGAGGTGGCCGAGCGGGCCCGCCGCGCCGAGGGTCTGGGCTACGACATGCTCGCCGCCGAGGAGGTGGCGCACGAGCCGTTCCTGCGCGTCACACTGGCAGCCGAGCACACCGAGCGGGCCCGCCTCACCACTTCGATCGCGATCGCCTTCCCGCGC
Source organism: Dehalococcoidia bacterium (assembly GCA_030745285.1). Taxonomy (GTDB): domain Bacteria; phylum Chloroflexota; class Dehalococcoidia; order UBA2979; family UBA2979; genus SHYR01. The sequence continues at coordinate 15,402 of JASLOV010000261.1, forward strand.
GCGCCATACATCACCGCCAGCATGTGCTGGGCGCTCCAGCGCTTCTCGGGCGGGCGCTTCATCCTCGGGCTGGGGACGCAGGTGAAGGGCCGCAGCGAGCGGCAGTTCTCCTCCGCATGGGCGCCGCCGGGGCCGCGGCTGCGCGACTACATCCGCTGCATGCGTGCAATCTGGGACGCCTGGCAGAACGACGCGCCCGCCAACTACGAGGGCGAATTCTACCGGTTCACGCTGCTCAACCCGCCGTCCTCGCCCGGGCCGAACGAGCACGCCAAGATCGACGTCGTGATCTCCGCGGTGAACCCCTTCAACGCGCGGCTGGCCGGCGAGGAGTGTGATGGCATCGCCATTCACGGCTTCAGCACCTTCCGCTACACCCGCGAGGTGCTGATCCCGATAGTGGTGGCCGGCGCCGAGCGCGTCGGGCGCGACCCGTCGACGCTGCACTTCCGTGGCGGCGGCTTCGTGGTGACCGGCCGGGACGAGGAGGAGCTGTCGAGGGCGAGAGAGAACGCGCGGCGGCGGCTCTCGTACTACGGCTCGACGCGCTCGTACGCGAAGGTGATGGGGCTGCACGGCTGGGTCGACGAGGCCGCACACCTGCACCGCCTCTCGGTCGAGGGCAAGTGGGACGAGATGGTGCCGACCGTGACTGACGAGATGCTGGACGAGTTCTGCGTGATCGGCACATGGGACGAGCTGCCGGCGCGGATGCGCGAGAAGTACGCCGGCATCAACACGGAGGTGAGCTTCGGCGCCCAGGCCTCGAACCCGGACGAGGAGGCGCAGATCAAGGAGATCATCGCCGAACTGAAGACTATCCCGACCGTCGGCGAAGCGTAACGCGAGGCCGCGGGAGTGACCGCCGTCGGGCCGACCACCGAGAAGCCGACCGCCACCAGTCTCGCCCTCGTTGGCGGCTCGGTCTGGGACGGCCGGGCGGGCGCCAGCGCCCCCGGGTCGGTACTCGTCAAGGACGGCCTGATCGCCGAGGGCGGCGCGATGGGGGCTGTGGCGGAGGGGGCCAGCAGCTCTCCGCAGGTGGTCGATGTCACCAGCTGCACCATCGTGCCCGGGCTGATCGAGGGGCACGCCCATCTCGCCTTCAACGCCGGGCTCGACTGGCGCGAGGTCTTCGACGGCGACTCGCAGCAGGGCATGCTGCTGCGCATGGCAGGCGCAGCCCAGCGCATGCTGGCGGCCGGGATCACGACCGTGCGCGACCTCGGCGCACCGACCCCGCTGGCAACCGGGCTGCGCGACGCCATCGCCGGGGGCCAACTCGCCGGTCCGGACCTGCTGGTCGCCGGGGCGCCGATCACGACCACCGCGGGGCACTGCTACTTCATCGGCGGCGAGGCGGATGGCGAGCTCGGGGTGCGGGTCGCCGTGCGCGAGCGCGTGAAGGCCGGCGTCGACTGGATCAAGGTGATGGCGTCCGGCGGCAATATGACGCCCGGCTCGAACGTCTACGCTGCCCAGTACACCGTTGCGGAGATCTCAGCGGTCGTCGAAGAGGCCCATCGCCTTGGCCGCCGCGTGGCGGCACACTGCCACGGCGTTGAAGGCATCAAGGTCGCCGTCGCCGCCAGCGTCGACACGCTCGAGCACTGCTCGTTCCAGTCGCCCGAGGGGGCCGACAAGGACGACGAGGTGATCGCGGAGATCGCGGCGCGAGGCATCGCGGTCTCGCCCACCATCCCGGTCAGCATGGAGCGGCAGCGCGGCACGGAGCGATGGGAACGCCGGGCCGCACTGACGTCGGCGCTGTTCGAGGCCGGCTGCGACGTGCTGATGAGCACTGACTGCGGCATCCCGCGCGTGCCCCACGAGTCACTGGCCGGCGGCATGCGCGTGCTGGCCGATCTCACCGGCCTCTCGCCGGTCGAGACGCTGAAGCTCGCCACCAGCACCCCGGCCCGCCTGCTGGCGCTCGACGATCGCGGCGTGATCGAGCCGGGCAAGCGCGCCGACCTGCTGGTCGTGGACGGCGACCCCACCGAGGACCTTACGGCGCTCGAGCGGGTCCGCCACGTCGTCAGCGACGGGGTGCTAGCCGGCAGCTAGCCGGAGTCGACCGGAGCTAACCGGCGGAGCTAACCGGCCATCGCCGCGGCGGCCTCGAAGGTCGCGCGAACCGAGCGCACGAGCAGCGCGTCGATGTCGTCTTCGGCCGCGCCGTGGTCCAGCAGCCACGGCACCTGCACGTTCGGCACCAGCAGCCAGCACTCCGGGTTGAAGGGGCGAGGCCCGCCGTCGGCCGGACCGCCGTTGACACTGTAGGCAGCGGCGTCGTGGCCGAGGCAGGTCTGCTCCGCGTAGCCGGCCTGGACGAGGGCGAGCGCCACCCCGGCTTTCTGCGCCACGTACTCGTCCTGGGCGCTGAAGAAGCGGTCCAGCCCGACCGTCGCACCCCGGGCCGCGAGGCCGAGCACGTAGTCCATGTCCTCGCTGTCGTTGGTGTGGCCGATGGTGACCGACCGCAGGTCCAGCCCTTCCTCCTCGAAGATGTCGAGCAGCGGCACGCCGACGCGGTCGGCGGCGCGAGTGTGGCAGGTGATGGGGACGCCGGCCGCCTTCGCGGCGCGGGCCGCGCCTCGCGCGCACTTCTCCATCTGCACACGGGGCGAGCGGGGTCCGCCGTCCGTCAGCTGATACTCCATGTCCCACGCCAGCTTGATGATCCCCGCCCGGATCGGCGTGCCCTCGATCCCGTCCTGGAGTTCGCGGAGGAAGTACTGCGCCATGTAGTCGGCATCCCAACCGTGGTACGAGAGCGGCACCCAGCGATAGACGCCGGTCGCGACGACGATCTGCATCGGCGTCTGGCCCGCGACGCGCTCGAAGACCGACACCTGCCGCCCGAGGTCGACCGGCGTGCAGTCGATCACGGTGCGGATGCCGGCGTCGTGCGCCCGCTTCAGCGCCTCGATCGTGCGCTCTACGGCGGCGTCCTCGTCGTAGAGGCCGGGCACGCGCTCCATCGCGCCCATACCGCTGGCGAGGTGCTCGTGCGAGAGCGTACGGCCGAGGGCGGCACTCTCGATCGGACCGCTGATTGTCTGGACTGTGGACACGGCGTCACCCTTCTCGCGGAACCGTCGCCGAGAACTCGCGACGGCGTGCGGCGACCCTATCAGATCGCGTCGGCGATGCTGAGCGAACGCGAGGCGGCGGCGGACCGGCTGCGGAACGGCTATGCGCCGGTGACGGTGGTCTCGCTGAGCGACTCCGAAGCTGCCTCGGGCGACGGCGCGGAGGTGACGAGGAACAGCAGGCCGACCGCGAGGCCGACGGCGCCGATCGGCCAGAAGGGACCGCCGACGCCGCTCGACTGCGTCGTATCGACGGCCAGCCCGATCGCCGGCGCCAGCAGCATCGTCGCAAGGCGCTGCGCCTGGCTCTCGATCGAGAGCACGGTCGCCGCCTGGCCCTCGTCACCGTAGCTGTCGAAGCGGGCCATCAGCACGGGACGCCACATGTCCTGCAGGACGTGCATCAGCACGAAGGCCACGATCAGTGCGACGGTGACCTCCCACCACCCGGCGACAAACGCGAGCGCGAAGACCGCCGTGGAGGCCGCCCAGATCCAGCGAGCGGCACGATCCTCGCCCTTCGCCAGGTCGGCGACACGGTGGGCGTTGCGGCTGGCCGCGCTCGAGAGCAGGTGCAGCACGAAGTAGACGGGCCCGACGAGCAGCGCCGACCGCTGCACCTCGGAGAGGTCTCCGCCAATCGCGTAGCTCGAGGTGAGCGAGACGGCGAGCACGACGAGCACCGGCTGGAGGTAGCTCTTCACGGCATGGAAGACGCCTTCGAAGGCCATCGACTCCAGGATCAGCCGTCGCAGCGCCCCCAGACCGATCGCGCTGCGGAACGCCGCGCCCAGGTGCGCGACTACCTCGCGCGGGCCGGGGTTGCCGTCCGCCTCGCCCTCGAGCTCCGCGGGGTAGCCGAGGAAGTTGACGATGTTCATGGCGTAGGGGACGGCGGCGAAGAAGAAGATCAGGGTGTAGCTGTCGGTCAGCAGCACGAAGCCCGCCGCCACGAGCGCGGAGACGGCGGAGCCGATTTTGCTCCACGATCGCGTGAAGCCGTAGACCTTCGTGCGCTCATCGCTACGGCCCTGCAGCCTCAGCCAGGTGAAGATCATCGCCTTGTGCGTGCCGGTGCGGAAGGCGTCGCCGACGGCGAGGAAGAACATCGCGCCGAACAGCGGAGCGACGGCGCTGGAAAGCCCGAAGATCACGAAACCGACGATGTATGCCGCGAAAGAGACGATCATCGACCTGCGGCGGCCGTAGAGGTCAGCGACCGCGCCGGAGGGGATCTCCATCACGTTCGTCGCCAGCTCGCGGAAGGCGATCAGCAGGCCGATCTCGAAGAAGCTCAGCCCCATCTGGATGAGGGCGAGTAGCAGGAAGGGCTCAAAGTACCGCTGGTTCTTCAGGAAGCCGTAGAGGCTGAAGCGAAAGATCACGGCCGGACCCCTCCTCGCCGAGTCTACGCCCGCCGGCCGCGACCTTGCGCGTGATAGCGTTCGCCCGCGAACGAAGGAGCGACCGATGAGCGAGATGTACCACGACGGCCACCGCGAGCTGCAGCAGCGCTTCGACACCGGCCGCCTGGCCGAGTTCTTCGAGGAACTGGCCGAGGATGTGATCAACGAGGACCGCCGCCGCTTCATCGGGGAGCGCGACATGTTCTTCCTCGCCACCGTCGATCCCAACGGGCAGCCGAACTGCTCGTACAAGGGCGGCGCGCCGGGCTTCGTGCGCGTGCTGGACGAGCACACCGTCGCCTTCCCGAGCTACGACGGCAACGGCATGTTCCTCTCGATGGGCAACATCGCGGAGACGGCGGAAGTCGGGCTGCTCTTCATCGACTTCCGGAACCAGGTGCGGCTGCGCCTCAACGGCGCGGCCACGATCGACCACGACGACGTGCTGATGGCCGAGTACCCGGAGGCGCAGTTCATCGTGCGGGTGCGGGCGCGCAACGTCTTCGCGAACTGCCCCCGCTACATCCACAAGATGGAGCTCGTCGAACGGTCCGTCTTTGTCCCCGAGGCGAGCAGGGAGACCCCGGTCACGCCGTGGAAACGGTCGTTCGTGGAACGCGGCCGGGCGGAGATCATCCCGAAGGGCGACCCGGCGCTCGACGGTGACCGCTAACCGGGTGCGTCGGTCGAGTCAGTCCAGGTCGGCGTCCCAGCCGTAGGCGCGGCGCGCGTTCTCGCTGAAGAAGAGCGGCTGCACGGCTTCGCGTAGCTCGATGGCGTCGATCTCGTCCCGCGCGCGGTCCCATGGGATCGTCGGGAACTCGGTGCCGAACATCATCTTCTCGCGGCCGCGGGTGTTGATGAACTGCGTGAACTGCGGCGGCCAGTACTTCGGCGCCACGGACGTTGTCGCCATGTAGACGTTGTCCCAGTGCGCCAGCACGGAGAGCGTCTCCTCGGTCCAGGGCTGGCCGCAGTGCGTCATGACCAGGCGCAGTTCCGGGAAGTGGAACGCCACCTCGTCGAAGTACATCGGATTCTGCACCCAGCCCGGTCGGCGCGGCCCCGGCATGCCGGCGTTCATGCTGACGGCGATGTCGAGTTCGATCGCCTTCACGTAGAACGGCCAGTAGACGCGATCGGTGGGCGGCAGCGTGTAGCGGAACGGCGGAATGCGCAGGCAGCGCACGCCGTAGCGCTCATGGTACTCGACGACCTTGCGCACCTCGTCCATGCCGTTGAGCGGGTTCACGATCATCGCGGGCAGGATCTTGCGCGGGAAGCGGCGGTGGGCGTCGCCCACCCACTCCGCGTGCTCGGGCTGCATGATGCTGACGACGGCCGCGCCGACGTCGAACTGGTCGAGGAAGGCGAGGAACTGCTCCGGGTCGTCGAAACTCGGGCGGCCGGCGATGTCCTTGAAGAGATAGGCAAGCCCGTCGTCGCCGTCCTTCGTGTTGAGGAAGGCAGAGTTCACCAGCGCATCGATGGCACGCACACGTTCCGCCATGCTCGTCTCCGTTCTGCTGCCACAGCGCCGGGGGCGTCGCTGGGGCCCGGGGTGGCCGCGAGTGTAGCGCTCGCCGCTCGTCGGCGTAGTCTGTGTCGCGCAGCATGGAGGACGCCAGTGAGTGACGCTACGAACCCGGGGATCAGCACGGAGACGCTCGTCGAGCAGTCACCGGATGCGGTGATCTTCGCCGACTGCTCGGGCGTGATCCGCGCCTGGAACGCCGCCGCGGAGTGCATCTTCGGGCACACGCCGGAGCAGGCGATCGGTGAGCGGTTGGACCTGATCGTCCCGGAGCGGTTCCGGGAGGCGCACTGGGAAGGCTACGAGCGCGCCCTTGGTGACGGGGTGACGAAGTACGCCGGGCAGTCGCTCCCCACCCGCGCGCTGCGGGGCGACGGCGAGCAGTTCTATGTGGAGCTGAGCTTCGCGATCGTGCTGGACGAGGACGGCGCGGCCGCGGGCGCCCTGGCCACGGCCCGCGACATCACCGAGCGTTTCGAGCAGGACCGCGAGAACCGTCGGAAGATGACCGAGCTCGAAGAGTCACTGAAGGAGCTCCAGGAGAGCGGCGGCTAGTCTCGCGGGGTGCTCGTGCCCGGCGACCGGCAGATCGCCGTCGAGCGTGTAGGATCACGGCCGAACGGACGAGGGTGGGGGCGTGATGGCCGCGACGGTTCAGTTGCTGCGAGCAGGTCGCCTCGAATATCGCGCCGCGCTGCGATGGCAACGCGAGACGGCCACGCTGGTGCGCAACCGCGGACCCGGTGGCAGCGGCTCTCGCGATGGCCGCGACCACGAGGCCGTCATGCTGGTCGAGCACTGCCCCGTGTACACACTGGGCCGGCGCGGCGGCGGCGAGCACGTGCTGCGTACCGAGGCCGAACTGGCGGCGCGGGGCGCGGAACTGATCAAGAGCGACCGCGGAGGCGATGTTACCTTTCACGGCCCGGGCCAGCTCGTCGTCTATCCGATCCTCGACCTGCGCGCGCGCGGCATCGGTTCCGTCGACTACGTGCGGGCGCTCGAGAGGGTGGTGATCGACACGCTGCACCAGTTCGGGCTGACGGGGGCACGCGTGCGCGGGCGGCCGGGCGTCTGGACGGGCAACGCAAAGCTCGCGGCCATCGGCGTGCGCGTGCAGGGGGGCGTCTCGACGCACGGCCTGGCGCTCAACGTCAGCACGGACCTCTCGTGGTTCGACGCCATCGTGCCGTGTGGGCTCCCTGACGCGGGCATCGCCTCGCTGCAGGGTCTGCTCGGGACAACCCCGCCGATAGCGGAGGTCGAGTCGGCGGTCGTCCGGGGGCTGCGAGCCCGGCTCGGGCTCGACCTGCGCGAGGTACACGCAACCGCGGTCGAGCAGGGGCTGCGCCGTGCAGGCTGAAGCGATGCCAGGGGCGCCCCTCGCGAGCGCGCCGACGCGGCCGCCGTGGATTCGCACCCGCTTCCGCGCGGGCGCGCGCTACCGTGGCGTGATCGACCTGCTGCGGGAGCACGAGCTCAACACCGTCTGCGAGGAGGCTGCCTGCCCGAACATCGGCGAGTGCTTCAGCGCAGGCACGGCGACGTTCATGATCCTCGGCGACACCTGCACGCGCGCCTGCGGGTTCTGCGCGGTGACATCCGGCCTGCCGGCCGGGCTCGACCTCGGCGAGCCGGCCCGACTGGCGGACGCGATCGCGGCGCTGCGACTCGATCACGCCGTCGTCACTTCGGTCGACCGGGATGACCTTCCCGACGGCGGCGCGGGGATGTTCGCCGCCTGCATCACTGCGGTCCGCGAGCGGCTGCCGGCCTGCACCGTGGAGGTGCTGGTGCCCGACTTCGAGGGAAACTGGGCGGCGCTGGCGACGGTGATAGAAGAGGGACCGGCGGTGCTCAACCACAACATCGAGACCGTGCCCCGGCTCTACCCGCGCGTCCGTCCGAAGGCGCAGTACGCCCGCTCGCTCGAGTTGCTCAGCCGGGCGCAGTCGCTCGCGCCGGATACCCCAACGAAGTCCGGCGTGATGGTCGGGTTGGGCGAGACGTTCGAGGAGCTGGTGGAGGTGATGTCCGACCTTCACGCGGCCGGTTGCGAGCTGCTGACCATCGGGCAGTACCTGCGGCCTTCGCCGAAGCAATTGCCCGTCGTCCGCTACTGGGAGCCCTCGGAGTTCGAGGCGCTGGCCGCGGCGGGTCACGACATCGGATTCGCGCACGTGGAGGCGGGTCCGCTGGTGCGCTC
>JASLOV010000262.1 GCA_030745285.1 Dehalococcoidia bacterium
AAGCCCCCGGTCTGCAACAAGCTGATCTTTCAGGATGCCGGCTTCATCGTCATGGTGATCGGCGGCCCGAACGAGCGAAAGGACTATCACTTCGACGAGAGTGAGGAGTTCTTCTACCAGGTGGAAGGTGACATGGTGCTCAGGGTGATGCAGAACGGCAGACCGGCCGACATCCCGATCCGCGAGGGGGAGGTCTTCCTGCTACCGGCCAAGATGCCGCATTCGCCTCAGCGCAAGGCCGACACGGTCGGGCTCGTCATCGAGCGGGAGCGCATGGATGGGGAGCAGGATGGCCTGATCTGGTTCTGCGAGGACTGCCACCACAAGCTCTACGCCGAGTACTTCAAGCTGGAGAACATCGAGACGCAGCTGCCGACGGTCTTCGACCGCTTCTACGGGTCGCTCGAGGACCGGACGTGTGATCAGTGCGGGGCCGTGATGGAGCGGCCGTAGCGTTGGTCCGGAGCGTGGGAGACGAGCGATAGACGAGGCGCCGTGCTGAAGATCGACATCCACACCCACATCCTGCCCGAGACGTGGCCCGATCTGAAGGCGCGCTACGGCTACGGCGGCTTCGTGCAACTCGAACACCACGGGCCGGGCTGCGCCCGGATGTCGATCGACGGGCGCGCCTTTCGGGACGTCGACAAGAACTGCTGGGATCCGGCCACGCGCCTCGCTGAGTGCGACGGGCACGGCGTCGACGTGCAGGTGCTGTCGACCGTCCCGATCATGTTCAGCTACTGGGCCGAGCCGAAGGATGCCCACGACCTGTCGCGCCTGCTGAACGACCATATCGCGGGCGTCGTCGGCGAGCAGCCGCGGCGCTTTGTCGGCCTGGGCACCGTCCCGATGCAGGATCCGGACCTCGCGGTCCAGGAACTCGAGCGGTGCGTCACGGTGCTCGGTCTTGCGGGGATTCAGGTCGGCACCCACGTCAACGGCAAGAACCTCGACGACGAACGCGTCTTCCCGGTGCTCGAGGCAGCCGAGGCGCTGGGGGCGGCGGTCTTCGTCCACCCCTGGGACATGCTCGCCAAGGATCGGATGTCGCGCTACTGGCTGTCGTGGCTGGTCGGCATGCCCGCCGAGACGGCGCTGGCGATCTGCTCGATGCTGTTTGGCGGCGTGTTCGACCGCCTGCCGCGGCTACGCGTCGCCTTCGCGCACGGCGGCGGCGCGTTTCCGGGAACCGTGGGACGGATCGAGCACGGATTCCAGGTCCGCCCGGATCTCTGCGCGATCGAGACGAAGACCAGCCCGCGGGATCAGTTGGGGCGGTTCTACGTCGACGCGCTGGTGCACGATGCGGCTGCGCTCCGGCACCTGATCGATCTTGTCGGCGCAGGACGCGTCGCGCTTGGCACCGACTATCCATTTCCGCTCGGCGAACTGGCGCCGGGCGCGCTGATCGACTCGCTAGGGCTGGAGGCGTCGATACGCGAGCGATTGCTCGCTGGGTCGGCGCTCGAATGGCTGAATCTCGAGCCGGAAAGGTTCGCGTGAACTTCGAAGGTGGCCTCGACTTCGCGAAGGCGCAGGACGCCGCCGACCCCCTCGCCTCGTTCCGGGACCGCTTCGTCATCCCGCAGCGGCCGGAAGGCGGCGACGTCATCTACTTCTGCGGGAACTCGCTTGGGCTGCAGCCGAAGTCGGCCGTGGCGATGGTCGGAGAGGAACTGGATGTCTGGGGCGCGCTAGCCGTCGGCGCCCACTTCGATGCCGAGCGAGCCTGGGTCTCCTACCAGGAGCGCCTGGCGCCCGCCACCGCCGCGATCGTCGGCGCCGAGCCCAGTGAGGTGGTGACGATGAACACGCTCACCGTCAATCTGCACCTCATGATGGTGAGCTTCTATCGCCCGACGCCGGCCCGGCACAAGATCGTGATCGAGTGCCCGGCGTTCCCCTCTGATCGCTACGCGGTCGAGTCGCAGATCCGGTTCCACGGATTCGACCCGGCCACGTCGCTGATCGAAGTGGGCCCCCGCGAGGGCGAATCGACGATCCGGATGGAGGATCTCGCGGCCCGCATCGAGGCCAATGGGCCGGCGATCGCGCTGCTCATGCTGCCCGGCGTGAACTACTACAGCGGCCAGGTGTTCGACATGGCGGCACTCACGCGGCTGGGCCACGCGCAGGGATGCCAGGTCGGCTTCGACCTGGCACATGCGGCGGGCAACATCCTGCTGCGGCTGCACGACTGGGACGCCGACTTCGCCGTCTGGTGCACCTACAAGTATCTGAATGGCGGTCCCGGGTCGATCGCCGGCTGCTTCGTGCACGACCGTCACCGCGACTGGGCTGACCAGCCGAGGCTGGCGGGGTGGTGGGGCCACGACAAGGCGTCGCGGTTCAAGATGGGCCCCGACTTCACGCCGATACCAGGCGCCGAAGGCTGGCAGATGAGCAATGCGCCAATCCTGTCGACGGCACCCGTCTTGGCGTCGCTCGGCATCTTCGAGGAGGCCGGCATGCCGGCGCTCGGGGCGAAGTCCGAGCGCTTGACGTCGTATCTCGCCTATCTCGTGGAGGAGCGGCTCGGCGACCACCTAGAGATCCTGACGCCGGCCGACTCGGCGGAACGCGGTTGCCAGCTGTCGCTGCGCGTGCAGGGCGCGCGCGGCGATCAGCGCCGCGTCTTCGAAGCTCTGGAGGCGAATGGCGTCGTCTGCGACTGGCGGGAGCCGGATGTCATCCGTGTCGCCCCGGTGCCGCTCTACAACAGGTTCGAGGAAGTGTTCGAGTTCGTCGGTATTCTGCAGGGTGCGCTGGCCACACCCGTGTAGTGGAGGACTGACTCATGACGACGTCGACGGATCGTGGAATGTGGGGCTCGCGCTTCGCCTTCGTGCTCGCCGCGGCCGGCTCCGCGGTCGGGCTCGGCAACATCTGGGGGTTCCCGACCCAGGTCGGCCGGGGCGGGGGCGCGGCGTTCGTCATCGTCTATCTATTCTGCATCGTGATGATCTGCGCGCCGATCCTCGTCGCCGAGATCGTCCTCGGCCGGGGGTCGCGGCAGTCGCCGGTGGGCGCTTTCAAGTTCCTCAGCCCGGGGACCCA
>JASLOV010000263.1 GCA_030745285.1 Dehalococcoidia bacterium
TTTCTCGCGGTCGATCAACGGCATCCCGCCCATCGACACGCAGTTCGCCACGACCCAGGTGCAGGTCGACGACGGCGCGACGACCGTCATCGGCGGCATCTTCCTGGCGACCGAACTGATTTCGAACGACCGGGTGCCGTATCTGAGCCGGATTCCGCTGCTGGGCTGGCTCTTCCAGCGTGAACTGAACCAGACGGAGAACCGGGAACTGCTCATCTTCATCACGCCCCGGATCATCAGATGAGCGTGGTGCAGTCAGCCGACGAGTGTGAACGATGACTCGACGTGAGCCGATCAGCCTGTTCTCTTCCGACGCGCGCGGCGCACGACGCCCGCGCCGTCGTGTCCGCCGCGTCCTCGTGGCGTCGTGCCTGGTCTGGTCGATGGCCTGGTCGATGTCGTGCAACGAGCTGGTCACCGACGGGAACTCGTCGTCGGTCCTCGTGATCGAACTCCTCGACGGCTCGCCGGGCCTCACCGACAGCTTCGGCGGATCGCTGGCGTCAGACGTCCAGACCGACGGCGGCGTTACGTCCGATCTCGGCCGGGTCTCCGCGCGGCTGGCGCTGAAGGACCCCGGGACGTCGGCCAATCCGGCCACGCCGACCTCCGCGAACTGGATCACCGTCACCCGCTATCGCGTCGAGTACATCCGGGGCGACGGGCGCAACACGCCCGGCGTCGACGTGCCGTATCCGATCGACGGCGGCGTGTCGTTCACCGTCATCGACCTGATCAGCCAGCAGTTCGTCCTGGTCCGGGCACAGGCGAAGCTCGAGCCCCCACTCCGGGCGCTCAAGGGCCTCGGAGGCGCGGTGCTCATCGCGACCGTCGCCCGGGTCACCTTCTACGGCCACGACCAGACCGGCGCCGACGTGCGGGCCACGGCGAACATCAGCGTGACCTTCGCCGACTGGGCGGACCCGGAGAGCTAGCGAACGGTGAGAGTCATGAGGCGAGACGCCGGTATGGAGACCAGAATCGACGCGCAGGCGCGAACTTCCGTCAGAGGCATGCGCGGACTTGCCGTGTCCGCCATGGCCTGCGCCCTGGCGCTGACCGGCGTCGCCTGCAAGGTGAAGAGCGCCGACCCCGGTCCGCTGGGCGGGCCGTCGGAGTTCGGCACGTCGATCACGATCACCGCCACGCCCAGCACGCTGCTGAAGGACGGCCGGTCGACCGCCGACGTCGTCATCACCGCGCGCGGCCCGAACGGTGAGCGGCTCGGCAGCATCGCGGCGACTGTCGAGATCTGCTCGAATGGTTCCTTGGGCTGCTACGACATTGGAAAGATCTCCACCCGATCGATAGTGACCGGCGGGAACGGCCGCGCCTCCCTGACCTACCGGGCGCCCGAGTCGACGACGACCGACGAACTCGTCTTCATCCAGGTCACCCCACAGGGGACGGACGCGGCGAACAGTCTCCCACGGCGGGTGCAGATCAATTTGCGGGCACCAGGTTCGATCGGCCCGCCGTTTGGCGTGCCGACCGCGGCGTTCTCGACGGGCGGGTCGCTCCAGGCCGGCGGCGTCGTCACGTTCGACGGGTCGACGTCGACCGTGGGCGTCAACGGCGCGCCGATCATCTCGTACGACTGGGACTTCGGTGACGGCTCGGCCGGAAGCGGTGAGCTTACGACCCATACCTACGACGCACCCGGGACCTACATTGCAGCCCTGACGGTCTCGAACGGCGTGAACAGCGATAAGGATACGCAAACCGTCACGATCACGGCGGGGACGGCCCCGACGGCGTCGTTCACCGTGACACCGACCGCCCCGGATCTTGGGGAGCGGACGTTCTTCAACGCGATCGCCTCGACGGCGGCCGCGGGGCGGGAACTGGTGGGGTTCTTCTGGGACTTCTCCGACAACCGAAAGGCCCAGGGCGTGACGACGGTCCGCCACTTCAATACGCCGGGCGATGTCGATGTGACGCTGACCGTTCGAGACGATATCGGCAACGAAGGGATCACGTCGACGATCGTCACCGTCGCCGGGCCAGCGGACCCGGACGATCCGGGCCTCGCGACGGCTTCGTTCACGTCGTCGCCCAGCTCGCCATCGATCACCGAAACCGTGAACTTCGACGCGACTGCCTCAACGGCCTCCGAGGGCGCGACGATCGACTCGTACGCCTGGAACTTCGGCGACGGCTCGACCGGAACCGGTGTGACGACGACGCATAGCTACACCCTCGACGGGACCTACACCGTTACGTTGACCGTGATCGACAGTACGGGCTCGACGGATGTCACCTCCGGAACGGTGACCGTCGGCGACGGGGATCCGACAGCCGCGATCGCGGTGTCGCCGACAGATCCAGCGCCAGCGGAGACCGTCAATCTCAGCGCGGCCGAGTCGACGGCAACGGGCAGCGCGACGATCACCTCCTATAGCTGGGACTTCGGTAACGGCAGCACGGGCACCGGCAGGACCACGACCACGTCGTACGCGACCGCGTCCACCTATACGATTACCCTGACGGTGACTGACAGCGAAGGTCGGACCGACACCGAGACGACGACGGTGACCGTGAGCTAACTAGCTACAATGGCGGATCCGACCCTCCTCGACGAGCTCGAGCGCCGGGTGAGGGCGGACCCGGCCTCGGTCGCCTTCGCCAACCTGGGTGAACAGTACCGGCGCGCCGGCCGCTTCGACGAAGCGATTGCGGTCTGCCGCGCCGGCCTCGAACACCATCCCGGCTACGCCTCGGCCCGGGTCACGCTGGGCCGGGCGCTGGCCGGCATCCTGGACTTCGACGGCGCGCGGGCCGAGCTGCGCGCCGTCCTGGCCGACTCCCCCGACAATCTGGCGGCCTTGCAGGGTCTGGCCGATCTGGATGACCTGGCGGCCGAGGTCCGCTCGGCGCGAGCGGTTGCCGACGAGTTCAGCACCGACCCGCCGGAGGGCGACATTCCGGTCGCCGTGGTGGCGCAGGACCACGACTCGGCGGCACCCGGCGGGACCGGCCCCGCCACGCTCGCGCCCCTCGAGCGCTTCCTGGCGGCAGCGCGGCGTCGCCGGACGAAAGCCCGGAGACGCTAGTGTCGGGCGAGGGCGGGGCGAGCCAGCTGGGCCGGCGCCTCCAGAAGGTCCGGGACCGATTCGTCGCGGAACGCCTGGACGGCCTGCTGGTCACCCACGGCGCCAATGTTCGTTATCTGACGAACTTCACTGGCACCTCCGGCGCGCTCCTGGTGGGCACCTCGACCTGCCGTCTCGTCACAGACGGCCGCTACCTGACAGCGGCGCGGGCGCTGCTGGCGGCGCCGAACGGCCCCCCGGACACCGAACTCGTCCTGGTCGACCACTCCTACGAGGCGACGGTCAGCGAGCTGCTGGCCGGCACCGGGTGGCCGCGCATCGGCTTCGAGGCGGCCCACACAAGTGTCAAGACCCACCGGCAGTGGACCGACCGGGTCGGACAGGCGGGGCAGGCCGGTGCCCAGGTACCGGAGCTCGTCGAGACGGATCGAGTCGTCGAGCGGGTCCGGGCGGTCAAGGACCCCGGTGAACTGTCGACCCTGCGTCGTGCCGGGCAGATGCTATCGGAGGTCGCGGGTGAAGTCCGGCGGACCCTCGAGCCTGGGCAGCGTGAACTCGAGGTTGCCGCGACGGTGGACGGTACGCTGCGGAGCGGCGGCTTCGAACGATCGGCGTTTGATACGATCGTCGCGTCGGGCCCGAACAGCGCTCTGCCGCATGCCCAACCAGGCCCGCGCCGGCTCGCCGAAGGCGACATCGTCCTGCTGGACTTCGGCGGGGTGCACGACGGATACTGCGTGGACCTCAGTCGCGTGGCCACGATCGGCCCGCCGACTGAGGCCGCCCAGCGGCTGCATGCGGCGGTGGCCGACGCCCAGACCGCCGCGATCGAGGCGGTCCGACCGGGTGCCTGGGCGAGCGACGTCGACGGTGCGGCGCGTCGGGTGCTCGAGGAGCGCGGCCTCGGCGAGGCCTTCGGTCATGGCACGGGG
>JASLOV010000264.1 GCA_030745285.1 Dehalococcoidia bacterium
CCCGCCGGGCATGTTCGGGGTGACGGAGAACATCTCGTCGTCCAGCGCCTGCCACTCGTCATCGGAGAGCGCCTGCACGATGTTGGGGATGCGGTCGGCGATGTCGTAGAGCGCCGCGGCCACCTCGGCGGAGTCCTGCACCGTCGCGGCTTCCTGCTCGACGACCTTGAGCGCCGCCAGTCCGTCGCGCATTACGTCCTGCAGCGACGAGGGCCAGAGGATCGTCTCCGGCCGGTTGAGCGACGCGCGCAGCAGGTTCTCGACGAACGCCTGCTGCAGCCCCATCTCCCGGACGTCCGGGCGGTGGCCGGCCTCGAACGCCTGCAGCCGCCTCAGCGCGGCGCGGATGCCGCCGTACTCCCGCCCGACGAAGGCATCGACACGGGTGTCCTCGATCACCGTGAAGAGGCCGGAGATCAGCCCGCGGTTGCCGAAGATGTCGAAGTAGCGCTCCATCGGCGTCGTCGGGTTCGACTCCTCGTCGGAGCTGGCGGCCGCTTCCTCCTCGCGCCCGGCGACGCTGGAGCTGGTGTGCCGGCCGTCGATGCCGAAGGCGTAGTCGAACGAGCCGAACTCGATGCGGCCGGACTGGTGCGTGGCGAAGACTTTGTAGACGAGGAAGTTCTCGTCGCGGTCCTCGAACGTGCTGACCCAGGGCGGCAGGTAGATCGCCGTGCCCTCGGTCGTGGCCGTCGACTCCGTCACCCAGCCGATGCCGGCGTCGACCAGTTCCTCGGTCGAACGCACGGAGACGTCCTGCCCGGTCAGCGCCTTGGCGTAGAGGCGCAGTATGGCGCCGATGCGCGGCAGCTCGATGCGAGCGGAGAGCGCCGCCAGCATCTCCTCCGCACGCGTCGACTCCAGGCGGAAGAAGGCCTCGGCCCCCTCGGCGTTCGAGTCGGTGAAGAGCACGCCCGCGCCCTCCTCCGCCCAGCGCTCCATCTGCAGCTGGGTGAGGCGGCTGCGCACGAAGGGCGCCGACTTCAGGTACTCCATCGCCGCGATCGGGCTGCTGGCCGCCAGCCGCCGCGCGAAGCCGAGCAGCTCCGAGTGGTCGACGGCGTCGATCTCACCGAGCGCGGCTGCGGCGTCGGCGAAGAGCGGGAATCCCTGCCGCCCCACCTGCGTCGTCACCCCGGCTGCCAGCTCCAGGAACTCGCCGCGCTGCTTCTCTTCGATCTGGCCGAGCAGGCCCGGGCCGCGCTCGAAGTAGAGCCGGGTGTCCGCCCACGACGCCCGCGTCACCGCCCGCGCGAACTGCAGAAACGGTTCGCGGTCGCGCGGCGCCAGCTCATCGAAGATCGGCGGCGACCCCTCCAGGCACGTCGTCGCCAGCTCGTACGAGCGCTCTGTGAGCGTGTCGACGACGCCGAGCAGCTCGTTCAGCTGGTCGAGGTCGAGCGAGTCGAGCAGTCGCGGGCTGGTGCCGAAGAAGAGCGAGGCCAGCGCGATCGACTTCCAGTTGCCGCGGCAGAGCTGTTCCCCCTGGCGCGCCCACGGCTCAAGCCCCTCGGGGGGGAGCTGATCGAGCACATCCGGCGTGGCCTTGAGGAAGGCGGCGGCCACGACCGACGAGCGGTCGGCGAGCTCGGTGGCGAGACCGGTCCACCCCATGAGCTGGTCAAACGAGAGGTGATCGAGCACGTCGGAACTGGCACGGAAGTACTCCGCCGCCGCCTCCCACGAGCGCAGCGAGTGGTTGGCGAGCGCGATGCCGGTCTCTGCCCAGCGGCCGAGTTCGTCCTCGTCGAGCTGGCTTTCGAGCTCCCGGACGGCGTCGCCAAAGTCATCTGGCAGCGAGGCACCGAAGCCGCGCAGTTCGGCGGCGTGGCTCTCAATCAGTTCGACGGCGGTACTCATACGGCTCGCGATCCACTCTTGCGCCGGCCGTCGCTCAGGTTCGAGCGACACTCCGACATCGAATCGCCAGAATACGCGATCCGTTAGCTACGAACATGCAGACGGCGCCGGGCCTCGACGGAAGCGGCGGCTAGCGTCCGGTGAACTCCGGGTCGCGGCGGTCGAGGAACGCCGAGACGCCTTCTTTGAAGTCGTCCATCCCCATCAGCACGCGCAGCTCCAGCAACGTGTGATCGACGGTGGCCTCGAACGTCTCGTCGACGCCCAGTCGCATCAGCCGCTTCGTCGCCTGCACCGCCAGCGGCGCGTTGGCGGCGATGTCGGCGGCCCAGCTCATCGCCTCATCCACCAGCTCGTCGTCCGGCACGACCTTCGCGACCAGCCCGAGCTCGCGACACTCCTCCGCGTCGACGATGCGGCCGCGGAAGAGGATGTCCGCTGCCGTCGACCAGCCGACGAGGCGAGGCAGCAGCCATCCGCCGCCGCTCTCCGGCAGCAGGTTTCGCTTTGTCGCCACACCGGCGAGCTTGCCGTGCTCGCCGGCGAGGCGGATGTCGCAGAGCAGCGCCAGGTCCATGCCGTATCCGGCGGCGGCGCCGTTGAGCGCGCAGATCACCGGCTTGTCCATGCGGTGCAGCACGATCGGCGGGGCGTCGCGCAGGTCGAAGAGCTGCGCTGGCGGTGTGACCTGCATCTCATCGTCGCTGGCGATGCGCTGACCCTGGTCCTGGAGGTCCAGCCCGGCACAGAATCCGCGGCCCGCGCCGGTCAGGACCACGACGCGCACGTCCGGGTCCCTCTGGAATTCGATCAGGGTGCGCGAAAGCGTGCTCAACATCGGCCCGCTGATCGCGTTCATGCGGTCCGGCCGGTTAAGTGTGATCACGCCGATGTGGTCTGTCACTTCGACGAGCAGCTGCCCCTTGGACGTCTCGTTCGCCATCTCCGTCACGGTCTGGGGACGGTCTTCAACGGTGGTCATCGTGCGCTCCTCGCCTCTGTGCGAACCGGCTGTGCGAATTCGTCGGCGGGAGTGTGCCCCTTCGGACGTGCCCTTGCCAAGGGCCATCAGGCCGCCGGGGCCGTCAGCAACCGAGCTGGCGCGCGAGGTCGATGAAGTCCGTCGCCACCACGTCGAACGCCGGATCGGGAGTGAGGTCCTGCTGGCGATCGGGGCCGAGTTCGTCCGGGCGAGGGATGAAGGCGGTGCGCAGACCGACGCCGGCGGCGGCGCGCAGGCCGCCCTGGTGGGCGGCGCACATCATCACCTCCGACGGTTGCAGCCGCAGGATTTCGACGGCTCACTCGTAACACTGCGGCTCCGGCTTGAATGCGCCCGTCAGCTCCGCCGACAGCACGCGTCCCAGCTCAGCCCGCCGTGCTTCGCCATATCGACGAGCAGCGCGACGTTGCCGTTCGAGAGTGTGGAGACGATGTACTTCGTGCGCAGCTGCTCCAGACCGGGCGCGCTGTCCGGCCAGGGGTTGAGGCGATGCCAGATGCGGTTGAAATGGTCGATCTCCACCTCGGACAGCCCCTCGATGCCCCGCTCTTCGAGCAACTGGTCGAGCTTGCGGCGGTGTAGCTCGTCTACGGTCATCCACGGCAGCTCGCCGTCACGCACGCGGCGCATGCCGCCGATGTAGCCGTCGAAGCGCCACTCGTCGGCAAAGCTCGGCCGGTCGGTCTCGAAGCCCTTGCGGCGGCCGAGCGCGACCCTCGTCGATCACGGAGGCGCGCCAGTTGGTGACGGTGCCGAATACATCGAAGGTCAGCGCCTTCACACCGTCGAGATCGTCGCTCGCCATCTCACCCTCCCCAGCTGGCAAACCAGCAGACTGGCGGCGGTGTCAGTGTCAGGCGTGGCCCCGTCGATCAGCCGCCGGCTGGGGCAAACTTTCGCACAACTCCGTTGCCGGTGTCGGCGAGGTAGACGTTGCCGGCGCTGTCGGTGGCCGTTCCATGCGGCTGCACCAGCGCGTCCGTCGCCCCCAGCCCGCCGATCTCGGCGTCGTTCAGCCGCTGGAAGTCGTCGCCGCTGATGCCGAGCCCGAGACGGCCGAGCACGGTCCCATCCGCATCGAACCAACGCACCTGGTTGACCCCCGGCGATGAGACGAAGAACTGCCCGGCGGCGTTCAAAGAGATGAGCTGCGGCGAGAGCCCGACATTGTCCCAGACGGCGACGAACTCGCCGACCGGGATGCAGGTCTGGGCACGCCGGTTGCCGGAGTCGACCACCCAGACGTTGCCCGCGGGGCCGATCTGGAGGCCGATCGGGTTGACGAACTGCCCGGGGTCGCTGCTGGCCTCACCGAAGCTGCGCAACAGCGCCCCGTCGCGATCGAAGACCTGCACGCGGTGGTTGCCGAAGTCCGCGACGAAGACCTCGCCCGCCTCGCTCACCCCGATCCCCATCGCCGAGCGGAAGTGGCCCGGCTCCGTCCCGTCGCCACCCCACGAGGTCACGAGCGTCCCGTCCGCGGCGAAGCGCTGGACGCGGTGTCCGCCGGCCTCCGTGACGTAGATGAAGCCGTCCCCATCAACGGCGATGCCGATCGGGAAGAGAAACTGGCCCGGCCCCGCGCCCTCGCCGCCGACATCTAGCAGCACCTCGCCGTCGGGCGAGAACTTGCGGAAGCGGTTCCCCCGGGCCTCGGTGACGTAGACGTTGTCGTCGCCGTCGATCGCGAGCCCGTTCGGGCTGACGAAGTCAACGCCGCCACGGCCATTGCCCCACAGCACGACCTCGCGGTGGGCGGCGCTGAGCTGATAGAGCTGCTGCAGCGCCTCCGGCGTCGACGCCGGAGCGGGCGCCTGTGGCTCTCTCACCGCGTCCGAGTACGACCCGCTGTACGTCGGCGCCGGTGCCGACACGCCCGCGGTGGTCGAGGGAGTCGAGGCCTGCTTCGCTGCGGCCGAGGGGGTCGAGGCCGCCTGCCCGGCCGCCGCTGACGTCGCGGGAGCGGCATCTTCGTCACCGCCGCTGCATGCGACGGTGACGGCCAGCAGCGAAGCCAATGCGACAGCCGTCCATCGCATGTCGCGCCCCCTCCCCGCGCAGAACGCGGCCAACTATTATCGGCAGACGCCGGCGGCGGACGTTGGAAGCGGGGTTACAGAGGGGGCACAAGTTGCCCGTCGGCATGAACGTCGCGGGGCCCCTCCCCGACGGTATCTGGCGCTACTGCCCCTTGAACTCGGGGTCGCGCTTCTCCATGAAGGCCTTGCGCGCTTCCTTGCCGTCCTCGCTGCCGAAGGCCCGGCCGATGCTCTGCAGCTCGTAGCGAGCGTGGTCCTCGAGGTCGATGCGGGTGGCGTGGCGCACGACGCGCTTCGTCAACCGACCAGTGAACGGCGAGAGCTGCGTCAGCGACTGGCAGTATTCCGCGAAACGCGAGTCGAAGCGCTCGTCCGGGACGACTTCGCCGACCATGCCCAGCTCGAGCGCCTCCGCGCCGTTGACCGTGCGGTTCTCCAGCAGGAAGCGCATCGCCTGTTCGTAGCCGACGGCCTGCGGCAGCGTCCACGAGAGCCCGCCGTCCGGCGATCCGCCGATGCGCGGATAGCCGGCGATCAGGCGCGTGCTCTCCGCGGCGATGCGGATGTCCGCCGCCATCGCCAGCGAAAGCCCGGCGCCGACGG
>JASLOV010000265.1 GCA_030745285.1 Dehalococcoidia bacterium
CAGCGTCGTTTCCGGGGTGTTGTAGTCACCGTGCGCGTCGATGAAGACCAGGCCGACCCTGAGGGGCCGTCGCGTCGGTCCCGAGTGCTGCAACCCCGCCAGCATCCCCGAGAGCGAATTGCAGTTCGCGAGAAGACCGACTGTGAAGTAGCCCTCACGCTCGTTGGCCGCGACCAGATCTCCGAGGTGACCGTTTGCCAGTCCCAGGCGGTGCCACTCACCGTAGTCGCCCTGTTCGGCCTCGGTGAGTCGAGCCGTCGCCGTCGGCTTGAGGGTCGCGCCCCATTCGGTGAGGCGGTCGGCCAGGCCGCCGCCCGCCTCGATGTAGTCGGGGTTCTCAGACAACTCGGGCACGTTGCGCGACCCCTTGATCGGCTGCTTCACGACGGCGACACGGATCGTCCCGTCATTGTCGACGTAGCGATCCGCCTGGGCGGACGCCGCGGACGGAATCCAAAGCATCAACGTCGAGACAAGCAGCAGAACTGGTCGAGTCATCTGGGGTCTCCTCCTCCGCGTTGGGTGGTGCAGCTTGGCCCCAGCATATCGCGTCACGCCAGGCCTTCGGCTTTGGGCATCGATGGTTACTTCCGCCTCCTGCCTCCTGGCAAACTTCTCCACCGACAGCTCCGTCTAACGGTGACATGCAGACTTTGCTGCAAGACCTGCGCTACGCCGTCCGGATCCTCCGGAAACAACCAGGATTCACGCTGGTCGTCGTCCTGACCCTGGCGCTCGGCATCGGCGCCAACACGGCGATCTTCAGCGTCGTCAACGCCGTGCTCCTCCGCCCCCTCCCCTACCGCGCGCCCGACCGGCTCGTGACGCTCTGGGAGACCGACCGGAACGAGCCCGGCCGGCGGAGCCGGGGTACGGCCGCCAACATCCTGGACTGGCAGTCTCAGAACGACGTCTTCGCCGATCTGGCGATGTTCGGGAGCGGCGGAGGCAACCTCACCGGTGACGGCAACCCCGAGCAGCTGCTCGGCGCACGAGTGAGCGAGGGCTACTTCGGCGTCCTCGGCGTCGAACCGATGCTGGGTCGATCGTTCACACCGGAAGAACAGATGCCGGGTGCCGACCAGGTCGTCATCATCTACTACGACCTCTGGCAGCGCCGCTTCGGCGGCGATTCGGATGTCATCGGCCAAACGCTGCGGATGGACGACACGCCGTACACGATCGTCGGCGTCATGCCGCCGGGCATCTATCCGACCTGGCCGGCGACGCAGGGCTACATTCCGTTCCTGCCGCGCTACCAGCAGGTCTGGACACCTCTGGCTCTCTCGCCGGAGCGGGCCGCCACCCGGACGAGTCACGTCTACGGCACGATCGCCAGGCTGAACGACGGCGTCGCGCTCGAGCAGGCCCAGGCGCAGATGGACACGATCGCGGCGCGGCTCGAGCGGCAGTACCCGGCCGCGAATCGCGACGAGGGTGTCGCGGTGGTGCCGCTCGTCGACGAGGTCGTTGGCGACGTCCGCTCGGCCCTGTTCATCTTGCTGGGTGCCGTCGGGCTCGTCTTGCTCGTTGCCTGTGCGAACCTGGCCAGTCTGATGCTCGCGCGCTCCGTCGCGCGCCAGAAGGAGATCGCCATCCGGACGGCGCTCGGCGCCGGACGCGGCCGGCTCGTGCGTCAACTCGTTGCCGAGAGTCTGCTGCTGGCGACGCTCGGCGGCATCGCCGGCCTCGGCCTGGCGCATGTGGGAATCGATCTGCTGACGACGCTGACACCGCAGGACATCCCCCGCCTGAGCACGGTCGGCATCGATCCGATGGTCCTCGGCTTTGCGCTCGCCACGACCGCCGTGACCGGCGGGCTCTTCGGTCTCCTTCCAGCCATGGGGACGTCGCGTGCCGATCTGCATCACGCCCTGAAGGAAGGTGGGCGGGCGGACGTCCGGGGCGGGCGCGACCGCTTTCGCCGTGGGCTCGTCGCCGCCGAGGTCAGCGTGGCCGTTCTGCTCGTCATCGGTGCAGGCCTGCTGATTCAGAGTTTCTGGAACCTGCAGCGCGTCGATCCCGGCTTCGACCCGACGCATACCCTGACGTTCAGCGTGGCGCTACCGGAAGCGTCGTATCTGGAAGCGCACCAGATCCTGAACTTCCAGGACGAGGTGATCGCCAGACTCGAAGGCATCGCCGGCGTTCGCTCGGCGGCATTCACCTACGATCATCCACTCGACGCGACCTGGGGTGATGCGTTCCGCTTCGAAGCCCGACCCGAGCCCGAGGCGGGCCGTTGGCCCAGCGCCTGGCTGCGCCCGATCAGTCCGGGGTACTTCGAGACGGCCGGCATCGACCTGCTGCGCGGACGCGCGATCACCGATACGGACGACGGCGATCATCCGGGTGCGCTCGTCGTGAACGAGGCCTTCATCCACCGATACTTTCCCGACGACGACGTCGACCCGCTCGGCCAGAAGCTCCGGCTCCAGAGCCACTGGCGATTCCCGACACCGGAGTTGTTCGAGATCGTCGGCATCGTGGGCGACGTGAGGTTCCTCGGTCCCGACGCCGAGCCCGAGCCGGCATACTACCGGCCGTTCAAGCAGTTTCCCGAATCGTTCCAAAAAGTGATCGTCCGCACCGAGACCGATCCCCTAGCGTACGTCGGCGCGGTGCAGGAAGCGATCTGGACGGTCGATCCGGCGCTGCCGATCGGCAACCTCTCGACCATGGCACAGCACTACGACGCGGCCGTCGCCCAGCCTCGCTTCAACATGATGCTGCTGGCATTGTTCGGGGGACTCGCGCTGCTCTTGGCCGCCGTCGGCGTCTACGGCCTGCTCTCGTACCACGTGGCACAGCGGCGCCAGGAGATCGGCGTCCGGATGGCACTCGGAGCTCGAGTCGGCGATGTCGTGCGGATGGTCGTCGGCGAAGGGCTCTGGCTCACCGGGCTGGGCGTGGTCATCGGCCTCGCCGGCGCGATCGGCCTGACGCGGCTGCTTGGCAGCCTGCTGTTTGGCGTCAGCCCGCTCGATCTGACCACCTTCGTCGCCGTCTCGATTGGCTTGGCCAGCGTGGCGCTGGTCGCCAGCTATCTGCCGGCACGGCGCGCGGCGCGGGTCGACCCGATGGTCGCGCTGAGGGCCGAATAGGGCTCAAAGCAAGTATGCAGTAGCGAAGATCCCCAGCATCGCGAAGACCAGACCGACCTTTGCGGCGACGCCGAAGGCCAGGCCGAGCCAGGTGCCGAGGCCGACGCGGCCCGCACGCTCGAGGTCCCGGCCGGCCAACAGCTCGCCCGCCACGGCACCGACGAACGGCCCGACCAGCAGGCCGGGCAACCCGGCAAACAGCCCGAGGACGGTTCCGGCTATCGCGCCGACGATCGCCAGCCGGCTCGCACCCAGGCGGCCGGCCCCGAGGCTGGTCGCGAGCAGGTCGACGCCGACCGTCGCGAACGTCAGCAGCCCGAGCACCGACACGGTCAGCCACCCGACGCGGTCGAAGCCATCGATCCAGGCAGCCAGAAGCATGCCGCCGAAGACGAACGTCGACCCTGGGAGCACCGGTACCACCGTCCCGACGACGCCCAGCACGATCAGCAGCCCGGCA
>JASLOV010000266.1 GCA_030745285.1 Dehalococcoidia bacterium
CGATCAGGGGGAAGTCCAACCAGAAGTAGACGAAGTTGAGCGCGCGAATCACGAAGGCGTGCTCCAGCACCCATGAGTTGACCTGTGGCTCAACCCACAGCCCGAGCGACGCCTGCAGGGCGACGATGTCGCGGGCGTTGGCCAGGGCGTCGCCAGTGCGGTCCACCACGGCGCCTCGTACAAGGAAGTAGGCGAGGAAGCCGAGGGCGACAAGTGCGATTTCGACGAGGTCCCACAGCGCCAGCCCGGAACGCTGCGGGGCGGTTACTCTCAGCAGATAACGGAGCAAGTTCCTTATCACGTGGCCCGAATTGTACCGAGCGCGAGGGTCTTCTCGCCGCCACCCGCTGATGATGCCTGCCGACGGGGCTGACGACGGGGGCTGACGAACGGGCTGACGAGGGGCCGCAAGAACGGGAGCAGCACGACCCGCGGCCCTTGCTGCCGGTCACGCCGCGTCGCTATTCTCCGCGGACCCGCATTGACGCCCGCCGCGCTGAATGCGCACGAATGGAGCTCCCCTTGGACATCGACGTGACCCAGGGCAATCTCACCGATCAGTCCGCCGATACCTACGTCATCACCGTCGAGCGCGGCGCTCGCTTCGCGGGCGAACTGGCGGCGCTGGACCGGGCGCTCGGCGGGGCGATCCGCCGCATGCAGGGCGACGGCGTACTGAAGGGCGAATCGTCCGAGTTCCACGTGTTGCCACGCGGCGGGCGCGTGCGGGCGGCGCGCAGCGTGATCGTCGGGGTCGGGCGCGGGGAGGCGCTCAGCGCCGACAAGCTGCGCAACCGCATTGCCGATGTCGCCCGCAGGCTGCGCGGGCTGAACGCCGGCCGCGTCGTGGTCTCGACGCAGGCGCTGGCCGCCCGGCTCGGCCCGGAGCAGGCCGGACGCACGCTGGCGGAGGGACTGCTGCTCGGGCTCTATCGCTTCGACAAGCACCACACGCAGGCCGATGACCGACCGAGCGGCGTGATCGACTCCATCACGCTGGCCGAGCCCGCCGTGCGCCGCGCGGCCCAGGTGCGCGGCGGGGCGGAGACGGGGGTCGTGCTGGCGGAGGCAACCAACCTCGCGCGCGACATGGAGAACGAGCCGGCAAACCTGATGACGCCCTCGGTGATGGCCGGGCACGCCCGCGACGTGGCCTCCGAGCACGGCCTCGATTGCACGATCATCGAGCGCGCCGAGGCGGAGCGCTTGGGCATGGGGTCGTACCTCTCGGTCTCCACCGGTTCGGTCCAGCCGCCGAAGTTCATCGTGCTGAACTACCACGGCGGCGGGCGGGCGCGCCCGATCGCGCTGGTCGGCAAGGGCATCACCTTTGACAGCGGCGGCATCTCGATCAAGCCGGCCGGGGGCATGGAAGCGATGAAGGCCGACATGAGTGGCGCCGCCTGCGTGATCGCCTCAATGGCCGCGATTGCGCGGCTGGCGCCGCGGGTCAACGTGATGGCGGTCGCGCCATGCACTGAGAACCTGCCAAGCGGCTCCGCCACCAAGCCGGGCGACGTCGTCTACGCGATGGACGGCCAGTCGATCGAGGTGATCAACACCGACGCCGAAGGGCGCCTCGTGCTCGCGGACGCGCTCGTCTACGCCCGTCAGCAGGGGGCGGCGGCGATGGTCGACGTGGCGACACTGACCGGCGCGATGGCCACCACGCTCGGCAACGTCCGCACCGGCGTCTTCGCCAACAACGACCGCGTCTGGAGCGACCTCGAGCGGGCCTCCGCCGCCTCCGGCGAGAAGCTCTGGCGGCTGCCGCTCGACGACGAGTACGAGCGCCAGATCAAGTCGGACGTGGCCGACATCAAGAACACTGGCGGGCGCCCGGCCGGTTCGATCACCGCCGCCAAGTTCCTGCAGCACTTCGCGGGAGACACCCCGTGGGCGCACATGGACATCGCCGGGGTGATGAGCGCCGGGAGCGACCGCGGCGTGCTGGTGAAGGGCATGACCGGCATCCCAGTCCGCACGCTCGTGCACTGGACGCTCGGCCGTGCGAGGTAGCCCGGGGTAACTCGGGGTAGCTCGGGCCAGCGGGAAGCCGCGATCGGGCTTCGGCCCGCCGCACCGGTATAATCGGTCGCCCGGTCAGCACTCACCGTTCGGGCCGTTCGAACCCGGCCCTGCGGTGGACGCCGAGCCGGGCTCGGAGGTGTTCGTGACGCCAGACGCGACCGCGGGACTGTTCCTGGCGATCGACATCGGCAACACGTCGATCGCGATCGGCGTCTATGCCGGCGAGACGCTGCGCGCCCGCTTCCGCATCGCCACGGACCGGGACAATCTGGCGGATGAGTTCGCGATGCTGCTCGTCTCGCTGCTGCGGTCGCACGAGATTGAGCCGGAGGAGGTCACCGCGGCGGCCGTCTCGTCGACCGTGCCGTCGCTGATCGGCTCGTTCCAGGAGGTCTGCCGGCGCTATTTCGACATCGAACCGCTGGTGATCGGCACCGGCGTGAAGACCGGCATCCGCGTGCGCTACGACAACCCGCGCGAGGTCGGCCCGGATCGCATCCTGCACGCCGTCGCCGCCCTGGCGAAGTACGAGCCGCCGCTGATCATCGTCGACCTCGGCACCGCGCTCGTGCTCGACGCCATCTCGAGCGAGGGTGACTACCTGGGCGGCGCCATCGCCCCCGGCATCGGCATCTCCGCGGAGGCGCTGTTCTCTCGCACGGCCATGCTCCAGCGCGTCAGCATCGAAGAGCCCGACGGCGTGATCGGCCGCAATACAATGCACTCGCTGCAGGCCGGCATCTACTACGGCTACGCGGAGATGGTGAAGGGCATGGTCGCCCGCTACCGGGCGGAGCTGGGCGAAGATGCCACGGTGATCGGCACCGGTGGATATGCGCGCATCATCGCCGGCGAGGACGGCATCTTCGATGCCGTCGAAGACGATCTCAACCTTGAAGGATTGCGCCGCGTCTACGAGATGAACCGTGCGGAGGCCCCAGAATGACCGAGAGCGCCAGGAGCCGGACCGCAGCATGAGCAACCCACTGACCGACCGGCGTATCGTGCTCGGCGTCTCCGGATCGATCGCCGCCTACAAGGCGGCCGAGATCACGAGCCGGCTCGTACAGGCGGGCGCGGAGGTCGACGTCGCGCTGACCCGCGCCGCCACCGAGTTCATCACGCCGCTGACCTTCCGATCGCTGACCGCACGCGAGCCGTACGTCGACATGTTCCGGCCCCACGGCGAGTACGGCGAAGCGCACGTGGAGCTGGCACGGCAAGCGGACCTGATGGTGATCGCGCCGGCGACCGCCAGCACGATGGCGCGGCTGGTGAACGGGCTGGCCGACGATTTCGTCTCACTGACCGCGCTGGCGACGCAGGCTCCGATCCTGATCGCCCCGGCGATGGACTCACAGATGTGGGAGCACGAGGCGACGCGCGCCAACCGCTACACACTGGAGGGGCGTGGTGTGACGCTGGTCGGCCCCGTGCCCGGCAGGCTGGCCTCGGGCCGCATCGGCTCCGGCCGCATGGCGGAGCCCGCCACCATCGTCGACGCCATCAAGGTGCGGCTCGGCCAGGCCCGCGGCGACCTCGCCGCCCGGCGCATCGTCGTCACCGCCGGCGGCACGCGCGAGGCGATCGACCCCGTGCGCTACGTCGGCAACCACTCCAGCGGCAAAATGGGCTACGCCATTGCCGAGGCTGCCCGCGACCGCGGCGCAGAAGTCATCCTGATCACCACTGCCGCGTTGCCCGACCCCCACGGCGTACGAGTGGTGCGCGTCGAGTCCGCGCTAGAGCTGCAACGGGCCGTCGAGGCGGAGTGCCCACAGGCGAAGGCGCTGGTGATGGCGGCCGCCGTCGCCGACTACCGTCCGAGCGAGGCGGCAGAACAGAAGATGAAGCGCGCCGACGCCTCCGAGCTGGCGGTCGACCTGGTCGAGAACCCGGACGTGATCGCCTTGGTCTCCGGCGACTTCGTGAAGATCGCGTTCGCGGCCGAGACAGAGAACCTGATCGAGAACGCGATCGGAAAACTGGAGCGCAAGGGCGCCCAGCTGATCGTCGCCAACGACGTCACCGCCACCGACGCCGGCTTCGGCACGGACACCAACCGCGTCACGATCCTCGACCGCGACGGCGGCGCCGAGATACTGCCGCTGATGTCGAAGTACGAGGTCGCCGTGCGGGTGCTAGACCGCGTGGCTGCCCTGCTGGCGGACCAGGAGAGCTGAGCCCCGACCCCCTGGTGCGACCGGGCGGGCGGCCACGGGCGCGATGGCGCGCGGGCGGTCCCCTG
Source organism: Dehalococcoidia bacterium (assembly GCA_030745285.1). Taxonomy (GTDB): domain Bacteria; phylum Chloroflexota; class Dehalococcoidia; order UBA2979; family UBA2979; genus SHYR01. Next base: position 4,280 of record JASLOV010000266.1, read on the forward strand.
GCGACGAGGTCATCAACACCCGCGCCCATAACTGTTCGCTACTTCCCGCGTCGGCTCGCTCTCATCGCGCTCGCTAGAAGCGGTGGTGACGACCCCCGCCAGAGCAGATCGGCACCCGCTGGACGTTGTACCGTCCAGCGCCTTTCCTGACC
>JASLOV010000267.1 GCA_030745285.1 Dehalococcoidia bacterium
CGTTCCCACGTTCTTCCTGGATGGCATCGCCGCTCCGCTGCTGCCGGTCGCCGTGATCGCCGCCTGGGCGACGCTGCGAGGCGAAGGCGACGCCTGGCCGGCGCTGCTGGTCGCCGCCTTCGTGCTGGGGGTGGCCTCGCAGCTACGCGTCGGCTGGTTCATGCTGGCGCTGCTGCCGACATCGGCCCTCTGTGCCGTCGTCGTGCGACAGGCCGGCGGGCGGTTCGCCTTTGCCCCTGCGGCGGCGGCGGGCGGCGCCGTCGCCTACCTCGCGGTGCTCTCGCTCGCTGCCGCCCGCCCGGCCACGGTGTTGCAGCCATGGGAGGTGCTCCTGGCCGCCGCCTGGACCGCGCTCGCCGCCGCCCTGATCGCCCTCGTGCTACAGCCATTCCACCCTCGACCGCGAAGGCTCTTCGAATGAAGGTTCGAGTGAGAGTCCGAGCGAATCCCGGCGCGCGATGAGACGGGCGATGAGCGGCTGGGACCGGCTCTCAGTCGTCCGTGCCGTCGGCATGGCCACGCTCGCCTTGCTCGCCTTTCAGCTCGCCCGCATTCAGCTGTTCGAGACCGAGGACGGCATCGCGGGCTCATCTACGCAGGTACGCACGGTGTCGGTCGAGGCGCCACGAGGCCTGATTCTCGATCGCAACGGCGTGCCGCTGGCGCGCAACATCCCCCGCTTCTCGATCGTCGCCGTGCCCGGGCGTCTGCCCGCCGAAGCCGACGACCGCCGGGTCGTGCTGTTCGCGCTGGAACGCGAGACCGGCGTCCCGATCCGCTCGCTTGAGCAGCTCGTCGCTGCCGGCCTGGCCTCGTCCGACCCGTTCGCCCCCGTCACCGTCCGCCGCGGACTCGAGCCGTACGAGGCGATCGCGATGCGAGCCGCCCTCGCCGCCCTGCCCGGCGTAGAGGTATGGACATCCGCCAGCCGGGAATACGAGGGAGGCGATCTGCTGCCCCGCATCCTCGGCTACGTCGGCTCGATCACCGCAGCCGACGTCGAAGCGTACCTCGACGCCGGCTATCCGCTCGACGCTCGCGTCGGGCGCACCGGCATCGAGCTTGAGTACGAGGCGCTGCTGCGCGGGCAGCCGGGGCAGCGGCTTGTGGTCACCGACTTCACCGGCCGAGAACTGCGGTCGCTCGCCGATCTCCCGGCACAACCCGGCGCCGACCTCACGCTCTCCATCGATCTGCGGCTACAGGACGCCGTCGAACGGGCCTTGAGCGCCGGCATCGAGGCCGGTGTGACCACCGCCGTCGTGCCGGACAAGGCCGCACGCGCCGGCGCGGCGGTCGTGATCGACGTGCGCGACGGCGCGATTCTGGCGCTCGTCTCCCTGCCCTCGTACGACGTCGATGTCTTCGTCAATTCGCTGCGCGATGAGGAACTGGAGCGCGTGCTCAGTGACCCCGCTCGTCCGCTCGTGCAGCGTGCCTACATGGAGGTACGCCCGCCCGGCTCCACCTTCAAGCCGGTGACGGGACTGGCCGCCCTCCAGGAGGGCGTGGCGACCCCCGACACACGCATCGTCAGCCGCGGCCAGATCGTTGTGCAGGATGAGTTCAACCCCGACAACAGCTACGTCTACAAAGACTGGGCGGCCCACGGCAGCCTCGACTTCTACGGCGGCATCGCCGCCTCGTCCGACGTCTACTACTACTACCTCTCCGGCGGCTACGTGTTGAACGGGAGGCGCGTCTTCGACGGGCTCGGCCCGGAGCGCCTGGCCCGGTACGCGCGCTCGACCGGCATGGGCCAGCCGACGGGCCTCGACCTGCCGGGCGAGGCGGCCGGGCTGGTCCCCGACCCGCGGTGGAAGCAGGAGGCACTCGACCAGCCCTGGGTCCTCGGCGACACTTACACCTTCGGCATCGGCCAGGGCTTCCTCACCGTCACACCACTGCAGATGGCCGTCGCGGTGGCCGCCATCGCCAACGGCGGCGACGTGCTCACACCGCACGTCGTGCAGGCCGTCACCGCCGGCGACGTCACCCGCCCGACCGGCCGCAACGTCGCGTCTCGCCTGCCGATCGACGAGGGGCACCTCGAGGTGATGCGTGAGGCGATGCGACAAGCGGCCGCCCCGGGGGGCACGGCGCGCGGTGGGCAGCCGGCGGGAACGACGATCGGCGGCAAGACGGGCACCGCCGAGTTCGGCCCGCCGTTGGACGACGGCGAATTCGAGACACACGCCTGGTTCGTCGGCTTCGCGCCCTACGAGCAGCCCGAGATCGCCATCGCTGTCTTCCTCCAGCACGGCAACGGCTCCGGCCACGCCGCTCCCGTCGCCCACACCATCTTCGAGGCGTACTCGAATCTGCAGGCCCGGGTGGTGCTGCGATGATGCGCACGGCCATTAGGCGCAGCGACCTCTGGCTGCTCGCGAGCGTGCTGCTGCTCGCGCCGTTTGGCGTTCTGATGGTCCAGTCCGCCACGTTGCGGCCCGGCGCGCGCGAACTCTCGCTCACGCCAGCCGCGGCGCGCCAGCTGGCCCTGGTGATCGCCGGCCTGGCGGCGATGATCGGGCTGGCGCGCATCGACTACCGCGCGCTGCGACGGCTCGCCCTGCCTCTCTACGGCGGCACGATCGTGCTGCTGGCCGTCGTGCTGCTGATCGGGATCACGCAGTTCGGCGCGCGCCGCTGGCTCGGCGTCGGCGGCGCCACCGTCCAGCCGTCGGAGCTGGCGAAGATCGCCATCCCCGTCATGCTCGCCGCCTATCTCGCCGACCGTCCCCGGCTGGCGCGCACCACGCCGGTCGCGGTGGCCCTGCTCGCCGCTCCGCTGGCGCTGGTCGTCGTGCAGCCCGACACCGGTACGACGCTGGTGCTCGGCTCCGTCTGGGTGGCGATGCTGATCGTCTGGGGTGCTCCCTGGCGGGTGCTCGGCACCCTGTTCGCGATCGCGCTGGCGATGGTGCCGCTGCTCTTCGCGCTCGCCGTGCCCGGCTACCAGCGCGAACGCATCGCCGTCTTCCTCGACCCCGGCCGCGACCCGCTGGGCAGCGGCTTCAACCTCCAGCAGGCGGAAGCCGCCCTGCGCTCCGGCGGCCTCACCGGCCGCGGCCTCTTCGGCGGGGAGGACTCCGCCCTCGCGTACGTCAACGCGCGCTCCAGCGACTTCATGCTCTCTCACGTCGGCGAGGAGCTGGGCCTGATCGGCGGGCTCGCCACGCTCGCGCTCGTCACCTTGCTCGTCTGGCGCGGACTGAGTGCCGCGAGGACGGCACCAGACCGCTTCGGCCGCCTGCTCGCCACCGGGCTGACCGCCGCGGTCTTCACCCAGGCCGCCATCCACGCCGCCGCTAACCTGCGTGCGCTTCCCGCCAGCGGCATCCCCCTGCCCTTCGTCTCGCAGGGCGGCTCCTCGCTGCTGGTGATGTGCATCGCCGCCGGGCTGCTCCAGAGTATCGCCGCTCACCGCATGCCCGACCCGCGCGAGCAGTGGGGCGCTCGGCGCTGGCGCTAGCCACCTCCGGGCGTTCGATGCGACGCGAGACGAAGAGAAGGGCCTCGTTGAGGCCCTTCTCTGTATCGTCAGCGCGATCTCGCCCCGGCTATGGCGCCAGTACCGGCTCCGGTTCGTCGGGCTCGGCAGTCTCGGCGGACTCGGCGGACTCGGGCGGTGGCTCTTCGGCGCGCTCCGTGCGCTCAACCGTCACGTCGCCGTCCTGGAAGTCCATGCGCACGCCGTCACCCTCGTCGTATCTGCCCTCAAGCAGCGCGTCTGAGAGGCGATCCTCGATCTCGTTCTGGATCGTGCGTCGCAGCGGCCGAGCGCCGAACACCGGGTCCCAGCCCTTGTCGGCCAGGTAGTCCAGCAGCTCGGCCGTGACCTCGAGCGTGATGTCCTTCTCGGCCAGGTTGTTGCGGACGTCCGCCAGTTGCAGGTCCACGATCTGCCGGATGTGCTCCGGCTGAAGTGCGTGGAAGACGACCGACTGGTCCAGGCGGTTCAGGAACTCCGGCCGGAAGACTCGCTTCGTCTCCTCTTCGACCTTCTTCTTCATCCGCTCGTACTGAGCCTCCGCCGACTTCGCCTCATCCTGCGAGACATTGAAGCCGAACCTCGTGTCCTTGCGGATCAGGTCCGACCCGACGTTAGAGGTCATGATGATGATGGTGTTGCGGAAGTCGACCCGGCGGCCCTTCGCATCGGAGAGGTGCCCGTCGTCGAAGATCTGCAACAGCATGTTGAAGATGTCCGGGTGCGCCTTCTCGATTTCGTCGAGCAGGATCAGGCTGTAGCTGTGGCGACGCACGTGGTCGGTCAGCTGCCCGCCGTCCTCGTACCCGACGTAGCCCGGCGGCGAACCAACGAGCCGCGAGACGGTGTGCTTCTCCATGAACTCGGACATGTCGAGCCGGACGATGTTGTCCTTTGACCCGAACATGAACTCGCCGAGCATCTCGGCCAGGTAGGTCTTTCCGACGCCGGTCGGGCCCTGGAACATGAAGACGCCGATCGGACGCTTCGGGTCCTTCAGACCGGCACGAGCGCGCCGTACGGCCTTGGCGACCGCCTTCACGGCCTCTTCCTGCCCGATCACCCGCTCCGTGAGGTGGGCTTCGAGTTCACGCAGCCGCTTGGTCTCTTCGCCGGCCAGTCGCGAGAGCGGAATGCCCGTCCACATCGAGATGATGTCGCGGATGTCCTCGTCCGTAACGATGGGCTGATCGCCCTCTCGCTCGCTCTCGACCTCGGCCTCGAGCTCCTCAAGCTTTGTCTGGAGCTGCACTTCACGCTCGCGCAGCTCGGCGGCGAACTCGTACTGCTGGTTGGCGATCGCCTGATCCTTCTCGTGCCGCAGCGCCTCCAGGGCCTTCGTAGCCTCTCGCACAGGCTGTGGGGTCGAGTAGCGCCGGATGCGCACGCGCGCCCCGGCCTCATCGATCAGGTCGATGGCCTTGTCTGGCAGGAAGCGGTCGGCGACGTATCGTGACGACAGCTCCGCCGCCGCCTTCAGCGCCTCGTCGGAGATCGTGAGCTTGTGGTGCTCTTCGTAGGCCCCACGCACGCCCCTGAGAATCTCAATGGTGTCCTCGACCACCGGCTCGTCCACACGAATCGGCTGGAACCGTCGCTCCAGCGCCGCGTCGCGCTCGATGTGCTTGCGGTACTCGTCGAGCGTGGTCGCGCCGATCGCCTGGATCTCGCCTCGCGCCAGCGCCGGCTTGAGGATGTTGGCCGCGTCCACGGCCCCCTCCGCCGCGCCGGCCCCGACGAGCATGTGCAGCTCGTCGATGAAGAGCACGCAGTTGTCGGACGTCTTGATCTCCTCGATCACCTTCTTCAGGCGCTCTTCGAACTCACCGCGGTACTTCGTACCGGCAACCAGCAGGCCGATGTCCAGCGTGAGCATGCGCCGGCCCGTGAGCGAGTCCGGCACGTCGCCGGAGACGATGCGGTGCGCCAGGCCCTCGGCGATGGCCGTCTTGCCGACGCCCGGCTCACCGATCAGCACGGGGTTGTTCTTGGTGCGGCGCGAGAGGATCTGAATGACCCGTTCGATCTCGTTCTCGCGGCCGACGATCGGGTCGAGCTGGCCGTTGCGGGCCATCGCCGTCAGGTCGGTGCCGAGCTGGTCGAGCGTCGGGGTGCGCGCCTGCCGACCTCCGGCCGTGGCCGGCTGCTGCTGCGTCTGTGTCTGCGCCAGAATGCGGGTCGTCTCGCCGCGCACGCGCTCCAGGTTCACGCCGAGGCTCTCGAGCACTCCGGCAGCGATGCCTTCACCCTCCCGCACCAGACCGAGCAGTACGTGCTCCGTGCCGATGTAGGAGTGGCTGAGGCGGCGCGCCTCGTCGACGGCAAGTTCAATCACCTTCTTCGCGCGCGGCGTCAGACCGATCTCGCCGCTACTCTGCTTGTCGCCCCGGCCGATGATGAACTCGACCGCTGAGCGGACCTTGTTCAGCTCAACGCCGAGGTTCGACAGCACCTTCGCCGCGACGCCATCGCCCTCACGGACGAGGCCCAGCAGCAAATGCTCCGTGCCGATGTAGTTGTGATTGAATCGTTGCGCCTCCTCCTGAGCCAACGTCAGGACGCGGCGCGCTCGTTCGGTGAATTTGTCGAAGCGGTCAGCCATCAGTCCCCATCCGCCTCCGCATATTCAGGCTACCACGGCCTTTTCGTGAGGGTCGAGCACGCGCCACCGACACGCCGACGCCCACGGATCATCGCCCACCGGCAGCCATTGATCAGTGAGGGAGGCCCCTGACAGACGCGCGTAATGGGCCTCGTTCCGTGCAACCCGACCGTGCCGTCATCGGCTCCGATCGCGATTCGCGGGACACCGGACACCGACCCGCCGGCGACACGCCGCTTCCAGCCATCGACCGGCAGATCCCGGAAGTCAGGTCCCCGTGCCTACGGAGCGCTGGCCTCGTCATCGCCCTCGGCGGCGGCAGCATCCGGGACCGCTGCGTCATCCCCTGCGGGCGCATCGTCCGCGACCGCCTCGGGAGCCGCCTCGGGAACTGCCTCAGCAGCGGCCTCGGGCGGGGCGTCGACGGAGGCCTCCGCTTCCGCGACGGCCGGTGCGTCCTCCACGGGCGCATCCGCCTCCGGGGCGGCCGGAGCCTCGGCGACGGGCGCATCCGCCTCCGGGGCGGCCGGAGCCTCGGCGACGGGCGTCTCAGCCTCCACGGCCGGCGCCTCTTCGGCAGGTGACTCTTCGGCGGGTGACTCTTCGGCAGACGCACTATCCGCGTTGAGCTGGGCCTGCGCTTCTTGCATCGCTGCGGCCATCGCCGTCAACGGGGGCGGCTCATCACGCTCGGGGCGGTCCGGTGTGCCGTCGCTACCGCCACCGCCGTCGGACGGCCTGGTGGCCACCTGTGCTCGGCGCGCTTCCATGCGGGCCTGCGCCGCTTCGACCTCTTCGGCGAACGACTCGCCCACGTCCTCGGCGATCTGGATCACCCGACCGGTGCTGTCGAAGCCCCAGCCGCGGATCTCGGCCTCGCGCCGCGCCTCGCGCAGCGAGAGCCCCAGGCGGTGCCGGTCGTGCTCGATGCGCACGATCTTCAGTGGCAGCACGTCGCCCTCGTCCACGATCTCCTGGGGGTGACCGATGCGCTGCTCGACGAGCTCGGAGACGTGCACCAGACCCTCGACCGGGCCGGGCAGCCGCGCGAATGCGCCGAATGCCACCAGCTTCGTCACCACCGCCGGCACGACATCGCCGACCGCGTACTGCGTGATCAGCTCCTGCCACTGCTCCGGCGAGGCGCGGCGGATCGAAAGCGCGATCTTCTTGTTCTCCTGGTCCACCTTCATGACGTAGACCTTGACGGTGTCGCCCGGCGTCAGCAGGTCTTCCGGCGCCACGTTACGGTCCCATGACAGCTCCGAGAGGTGGACGAGGCCGTCCGCTCCCCCGAGGTCGACGAATACGCCGAAGTTGCGGATCGACGTGACGGAACCCTCGCGGATCTCGCCCTCGGCCAGCTCGTCCAGCAGCCGGTCCTTCTGTTCCGCGCGCCACTCCTGCAGCGCCGCGCGCTCCGAGAGGATCACGCGGTTGCGGCGGCGATTGATCTCGATCACCTTCAGCCGCAGCTGCCGGCCGACCTGTTCGGACAGGGGACTCGTGCCCTCGGTGCCCGGCTTGGCGCCGACCACCTGCGACATCGGGATGAAGGCGTTGACGCCTTCGATGTTCGCCAGCAGGCCGCCCTTATTGAAGCCGGTCACTTCCGCCTCGAACGCCTCGCCGCTCTCGAAGCGGACCTGTAGCTCGCGCCACCCCTGCTCGCCGCGCGCGCGGTCGATCGACAGCAGCACCTGGCCCTCTTCGGTCTCCGGCTGGAGCACGTAGACCAGCACGTCGTCGCCGACGTTAATCTTGGAGAGCGGGTCCGCACCCATGGAGTGCATCTCGTTCGTCGGGACGATGCCCTCGGACTTTGAGCCGATGTCAACAAGTACGCCTTCGCGGTCGACGTTTATGACGGAGCCGTCCAGCACTTCGCCGCGACGGAGGGTGCGAGGCTCGGGCAGGCCAGCGCTCTCCAGCAGCTGGCCCATATCAAGCTCTTCGCCCCCCGAGCCGCTGGCCGCTGATGCTGGGAGAGGAATCGGTGGGGTCGTCGTCAAGGGCGTCATGCCTCCTGGGTGGGATCTCACGCGCTACGAGCACGGAGCGCGCCGCATGATACCACCGCAGTTGCGCGAAGTCCCGGTGGCGAAGCGCAGGCCACCCCGGTTTTCGGGATGGCCTGCATGAGTCCTGGCGGTGGCCTATTTTCCGCGCCCAGTTGCCCGGGGAGTATCGTCAGCGCTACGGCGTTTCACTTCCGTGTTCGGGATGAGAACGGGTGGTGCCGCCGCGCTCTAACCACCAGGACCCCCATTGTTGCGAACCAGCCTCCTGCGAGCAAGGGTCCCGCGGCATCCGATTGCTCGAACGGCCCCGGCTCAAGCCTCGTCCCCGCGGACCTCAGCTCCGTCGGCTCGGCCCACACCTTCGCCAGTCCACGCCAAGGCCAGCCCACACCTCCGCAAGCCCACGCCTCGGCCAGACCCGCTGCTGGTGCCGAAGACCACTCCCAGCGGCCGCTGCGGGCACACGCCCGACCGCAAGCACGTACAGGGTCGTTGCCGAGCCAACCGGCCGCGCCTCGCCACTTGCTGCCGCCCCGCCTCCCGTTCAGCACCGCTGCCTGCAGCAACCGATCACCCCGGCGCACGCGGCGACCTGCCATCGACGGACCTCGCGACCGTTGGCGCTGCAGTCGCTCCGCTCCCGTTCCGCTTCCGCTCGGCCGCCTCGTGCCGAACCGCGAGCGCGGCCAGCCAATCGCACCGTTCATCCATGAGCAGGCCGCCCACCCGCCGGGATCAACGAAGGCGGCCCTGACGGGCCGCCTTCGTGTCAATCTGGTTGCGGGAGAGGGATTCGAACCCCCGACCTTCGGGTTATGAGCCCGACGAGCTACCGCTGCTCCATCCCGCGCCGCACACCAATCGTACCGCACGCCGCCGCCGGCATGTGGCACGACCAACGGAACATCGCGCCTGTCGGGTAGTCGTTGATCCGAGCTGGACCGCGCCTCGTCGACCGACCACCGGCCGGTGCCGACGCTCGGGACGATCGCATAGATGCCTGATGAAGGGTCAAGCCCTCGACCATTAGTACCACTCAGCTGCATGCATTGCTGCACTTCCACGTGTGGCCTATCGAACGGGTGGTCTTCCCGCGGTCTTACTCCTTCCGAAGAAGGATGGGAGGCCTCATCTTGAAGGCGGCTTCGCGCTTAGATGCTTTCAGCGCTTATCCGTTCCGGACTTGGCTACCCGGCGATGCTCCTGGCGGAACAACCGGCACACCAGAGGTCCGTCCACCCCGGTCCTCTC
>JASLOV010000268.1 GCA_030745285.1 Dehalococcoidia bacterium
GTCGCACAGGAGCTGTGGGTACAGGGCCGTTACGGCCAGGTCGGGGACTGGACCGACGATGTCGTCGGGGGGCTGGTCGGCGCTACGGTGGCCAGGCTGGCCGTGGCGCGGGTCGTGCGCCCGGCGGATCGGGAGGGTGAGTGAGAGATGCAATCGCGTTGGTCCACGGCAGACGCCCCCTCTGACCAACTTGAGCTGCGTGTTTACGCCTCGAGGCTCCAGGGCGCGGAGCCGTCGCTCGTGCAGTGGGGTGGTGGCAACACCTCCGTGAAGCTGACCGAGATCGACTACCGCGGCGACGCCCTCGATGTACTGCGCGTCAAGGGCTCCGGCTCCGACCTGAAGACGATTGAGCGACAGGACTTTTCAGGGGTCCGACTGGCCGACATCGAGCGTCTGCGTGACGTGGCGGCGATGACAGACGACGAGATGGTCGAGTACCTCACGCGCTCGCTGATGTCGCCGCAGGACTCTCGCCCCTCGATTGAGACGTTGCTGCACGGCTTCATGCCGCAGCACTGGGTGGATCACACGCACGCCGACGCGGTCGTCGCCGTCACGAACCAGCCGGACGGAGAGGCGGCGGTGCGCCGCGTCTTCGGCGCGCGGGTGGCCGTCGTGCCGTGGGTCCGGCCGGGGTTCAACCTCTCGAAGGCGGTGATCGCAGCCTGGGAGCAGGACCGTGGCGTTGACGGCGTCGTGCTTGTCAATCACGGGCTGATCACGGCGGGCGACGAGGCGCGAGAGTCGTATGAGCGCACGATCGCGCTGGTGACGGCGGCCGAGCAGTTCATCGCCGACGCCCGCGGCGGGGCGCGCCGGTTCGCCGGCCTTGAGTTGCCGGACTCGGAGCGCGGACGCGTGGCTGCCGTCGGGCTCGCGATCCGCGGCTCGATGCCGTGGCCCGTGGTCGTCGAGCACGAAGGGTCGCCCGAGATGCTGGAGTTCGTCGCCCGTGACGGCCTTCCCGACGTCACCGGTCGCGGCCCGGCGACGCCCGATCATGCCCTGCGTACGAAGGGCTGGCCGGCCGTCGTCGATGCGTCGATTGACGCGGACGCAGATGCCCTGCATGGGGCGGTGCGGTCAGCGGTCAGCGGCTTCGTCGAGCGGTACGAGCAGTACGTTGCGCGCTACACGACGGCGAAGACGCCGCAGCTCGACCCGTTCCCGCGGGTCGTGCTCGTTCCGGGGCTGGGGGCGTTCGCGGTCGGTCGCAACGCCGGCACGGCACGCATGGCGCACGACATCTACCGGCAGACAATCGAGGTGATCGCCGACGCCGAGGCGGTTGGCGAGTACCGGCCGGTCGCCGAGCCGGCGCTGTTCGACATCGAGTACTGGCCGCTGGAACTCTACAAGCTCGGACTGGCGCCACCGCCGCGTCCGCTCGAGGGTCGGATCGCGCTCGTCACCGGGGCAGCGAGCGGCATCGGGCGAGCGGTCGCTCGCCGCCTCGCGGTGGAGGGCGCCGTCGTCGCGGTCGCCGACATCGACGCGCCTGGTGCAGCCGTCGTCGCCGAGGAGATCGAGGGCAGCGCCGGCCCGCGGGTGGCGGTGGCGATGGCGATGGATGTCGCCGACGAGGGCGCCGTCGTCTCCGGCGTAGAGGAGGTGGTCGCCCGGTACGGCGGGCTCGACATCGTCGTCTCGAACGCAGGAACGGCCGTCGTCTCATCGGTCGAGTCGTTGGAGCTGGCTGACTGGGAACGTAGCCTGGCGGTGAACGCGACCGGACATTTCCTCGTGGCGCGCGAAGCGGTGCGGGCTCTGCGACGGCAGGAGCGGGGCGGGGCGATGGTGTTCGTTTCATCGAAGAACGCCTTCGCGCCCGGCGCGGAGTTCGGTGCATACAGCGCCGCGAAGGCCGCGGAGACGCAGCTGGCGAAGGTGCTCGCGATCGAGTGCGGCGGGCACGGCATCCGTGTCAACATCGTGAACCCGGACGCGGTGTTCAGCGGGTCGAAGCTCTGGTCGCCCGAGGTACAGGCCAGCCGGGCCGAGGCGCACGGAGTGGCCGAGGACGAGCTCGAGGACTTCTACGCGAAGCGCAACCTGCTCGGCGCGCGCATCCTGCCGGAGGATGTCGCCGACAGCGTCGCCTTCCTGGTCTCCGACCAGGCGTCGAAGATCACCGGCACGACGCTCACCGTCGATGGCGGTGTCGCGTCGGCCTTCCCACGGTAGGCGCCGTCGCGCGTCAGGTTGCCGGGCCCCAGTGACGGCGCAGCAGCGGATCGAGGCGGGTACGCGTCTCGGGCGGCACGAGCTCGGGTGCCGTTACGAGCGCCGCCGCAAGCGCCTCGCCACAGTCACACTGCCGCTCGTCGATCAGGGTGCCGACGACGGCGCTGACGATGGTGCGGCCGCGCTCCACGTTCTGGAGCAGGTTCTGGAGGATCAGGTCGGCGCTGACGTCGTCTTCCGCGTCGTGCCAGACGTCGTAGTCCGTGACGAAGCAGAGCGCGCCGTAGCAAAGCTCCGCTTCGCGGGCGAGCTTGGCCTCCGGCAGCGCCGTCATGCCGATGATCGACGCGCCCCAGGACCGGTAGAGCGCCGATTCCGCCCGCGTCGAGAAAGCGGGGCCGTTCATCACGACCAGCGTGCCGCCTCGATGGGTGACGACGCCGGCGCCGTCGCCGGCCAGCGCCAGCCTCGACGCGAGGTCGGGGCAGAACGGGTCGGCGAAGCCAACGTGGGCCACCAGTCCATCGCCGAAGAAGGTCGACGGCCGGCCGCGCGTACGATCGATCAGCTGTTCCGGGATCACCGCATGCAGCGGCTCCAGCTCCTGCTGCAACGAACCGACCGCCGAGACCGCGAGCACGCGCTCCACGCCGATCGACTTCAGCGCATAGATGTTGGCCCGGGAGGGCAGCTCCTCCGGCAAGATGCGGTGACCCTCGCCGTGGCGGGCGAGGAACGCGACGCGCCGCCCATGCTGCGTGCCGATCGTCAGCGGCGAACTGGGAGCGCCGTACGGCGTCTCCACCTCGACGACCTCCACGTCCGCCAGGCCGGCCATCTCGTAGAAGCCGGAGCCGCCGATCACCGCGACCTCGGCACGGGCGTCGGTCATGCGGTAGCCACGCTTCCGGTCAGCGCCTCCGAGATCGAGTCGAGATAGGGCGGCCGCAGCACGCCGAGCTCCGTCACGATGGCAGTGATCAACGACGCCGGCGTGACATCGAAGGCCGGGTTAAGCGCCCGCGTGCCGTCCGGCGTGAGCGCCTCGTTGCCCACCGTGAGCACCTCAGCTTCGTCGCGCTGCTCGATCGCAATCGCGCCGCCGCCCGCCGACTGCGGGTCGATCGTGCTGGTCGGCGCGACGATGTAGAAGGGCACCTCGTGGTGGCCGGCGACGACGGCTAGCGAGTAGGTGCCAATCTTGTTCGCAGTGTCACCGTTGTGCGCGATGCGGTCGGCGCCCGTGAACACCGCGCTGACCGCTCCTCGCGCCATGATCGAGGCGGCTGCGGAGTCGGCGATCAGCCGATGGGGTATGCCGTGCTGCGCCAGCTCCCAGGTGGTGAGGTGCGCGCCCTGCAGACGTGGGCGAGTCTCGTCCACGAAGACATCGCTCACGAGCCCGCGGCGGTGCGCCTCGATGACCACGGCCAGCGCGGTCCCTCTGCCCCCGGTGGCCAGCGGGCCGGTGTTGCAGTGCGTGAGCAAGGCCGAGCCCTGGTCGAGCAGTGAGGCGCCGTCCGCGGCCATCCGCGCGTCGGCTTCTCGTTGCTCCTCATGAATCCTTCTTGCCTCGTCGAGCGCAATCCCGGCAACGTCGGCTGAGCTGGCGGCTTCGATGACGCGCGCCAGTACACGGTCCACTGCCCAGCGCAGGTTGACGGCGGTAGGACGGGTTGCCGCGAGCGTCGGAGCTGCCTCTTCGACGGCGCCGCGCCCGCCGTCACGGGCGATTGCCGCGAGCGCGTAGGCGGCGGCGATGCCGATCGCCGGCGCGCCGCGCACGCGCATACTTGAGATCGCCTCGACGGCGGCATCGAGCGATGCGATCTCGCGGTACTCGACCCGATTCGGCAACAGCGTCTGGTCCAGCAGGCGCAGCCGGCCGTCCCGCCACGAAACCGGTCTGTATAGCGCGTCTTCAGTCATTGACTCCCCGTAGATTCGCCTGTCTCGGGCGATTCTGCACGGATGATGGTAGGGCGCACGGATTGGCGGGGCCAGTCGCCTCCTGCCACCAGCGCCATGATCCGGACGGGCTCTCCCAACGAGACATCGGCGGGATCAGCACCGTTGCGTGAAGGTCTCTGGTCCGTTCTTGAGCGAGGTGCCCACCTTCAGCCGACCGCTCGCACAAGCCTTCGGGAAGGACGAACGCCTGTCTTGCTCGGAGCCCAACATCCGGCCGCCAAGCACTGAGATCGATGCCGTCGGTCCCGTGTCAGGCTCTACGATTCGCGGTCCGCGGCACTCGCACCGTTCTTGCCCGGGGCGCTCTCAGGTGTCGATACGCTGAGCCGGATCACTTGCTCGTCGTAGCGGAACTCCGCCTCCTGGGCAGCCAGCGCCTTCAGAGCGGACCGTTGAACTTCGTCGAACTCGAACGCTGGGCAGAGTCCCGTCATCTGCCTGCGACTGAGCGCGCCGACCAATCGCGGGAGCAGCTGCGGATCCGCGTAATGGTCGGTAAGATGCCACGGGAGAGCCCGCTCGATCAGTCGGCAGGGGACTCTGCCCCGGTGCCGCTCCGGCAGGCCCCAGCAATGAAGCTCATCCAGACCGCTCAGCTCGCGCTCTCGCATGCAGGCGAGCACCGACAATAGGCGGTACAGAGCTTCCGGGCCCGCCTGAACACCGTCGACAAGAAGCCGCGTGCTCTTCCATCCCCGCGACAGGTCGACGAGTTCGCTCACATCGTCAACGTGCCTGTGTGTGATTGGCACCATATGGACGCGGTGTCGGCCCTCGCCGGCCTCGGAGTAACCGGGAATACGCAACGCGGCCGCGATCGCGCGCTCGTAATTCGGTGACCGGGAGTGACCTGCCCCCCGAGAACGAGTCCAGCTGCAGAGATGGAGAAATCTGTGCAGAGCTGGATGAAGGGGGAGCCGCATGAGCAAGCGGAAGCGGCACCCGAGCCCATCACACCGGGACGACTCGCGCCCGTTCT
>JASLOV010000269.1 GCA_030745285.1 Dehalococcoidia bacterium
CAAGCTGTACGACATGCTGCCGGCCGATGCCGGTGATACATCCGACGGGCGAACGGCGGCCGACAATGCGACCGCCCGGTCGGTCTTCATCATCGGCCCCGACAAGCGCATCAAGGCGACACTGACCTACCCGATGAGCACCGGTCGCAACTTCGCCGAGATTCTGCGGCTGCTGGATTCCTGCCAACTCACGACGCAGCAGCAGGTGGCCACCCCGGCCAACTGGGTGGGCGGCGACGACGTGATCATCCTGCCCTCGGTGTGAGGAAGCCGCGAAGGAGCAGTACCCCGATGGCTGGGAGTCGCCGCTCCTGTATATCAGGGTCGTGCCCCAGCCCCGGTAAGAGCTCTTCGGCAGACTGCAGGCCGCGCTGGTACCGGCGTCGGCTAGTACTCGACCGCCTCGATCTCCTCGTACAGCTCGATGCGGGGCACGCCGTCCACGCCCGCTCTCTGCATGGCGGCGCCGAGGTCCGGATTGTTGACGAAGGCGTAGGCCCCGTCGGCGGTGAGGAAGCCGCTGACGACGGCGATCGTGTTGGCGTCGTCCACGAGGCGGTTGATGCGATGGAAGACGGCGCCTCCCTCACGCGGCGGGAACTCGTCGAACACGCTCTTCCACCGCTCGTAGTCCTCGACCCGGTGGTGAATGGCCAGCACAAACATGATGCGATCCCCTCTCGCTCGGCCCGTAACCTGAAGCGCTGAGCCGATTCCAGCCAGCATTGTTCGGGACTGGCTGAGCGATTACAAGTGAGATAGCACGAATGCGGCGACGTGACGCCGCCGGACACCGCTCGTGCCATCACAGCGGGGTCGCGCCGGCAGGCTCCGGTCAGCCCTGGACGCGCCCGCAGGCGGTGACGGCGCCAAGGGCGGTGAGCGCCTGCGTCGGGAGCGCGAGGGCGGTCGCGCTGACCTCTTCCTCCGTTGCCGCGACGGCGAGGGTGAAGCGAACGTTGCTCGCGTCGATCTGGGTGTTCGAAGTCGCCGCCTGGACCTCCAGTAACTGCGCCTGGGTCGCCTCGGCCGAGACGCGGGCGAGCGTAGCGAGCGCGGCGGTGTAGGCGGCGGAGGCTTCGCCGGGGCTCTCGATGTCGAGCGCATCCGCCAGCGCCCGCGCTGCGTCGTACTCAAGCGCTCCCAGCCTCAACGCTCGCACCTTGCGTTGCTCGAAGCGCAACCGGGACGGGTCGATGCCGTCGTCGGAGCTATTGAGGGTCTGAGCAAACGTCTCGGCGGCCGCACAGACGGCGCCCGCCCACACGGTGTAGTCGACGTCGGGTGGCTCGGTTGCCGCGGCCCCCTGCGCCGCACCGGTCGCGGCCGGCGGTGGACCGGTGGCCGGCGCCTCGCCCCCGTCGCCGCCGCAGGCGACCGCGAAAACGATTGCAAGCGCGGTCGCGAGGGCGAGCGGCGCCGCGCGTATGCCCGGGCGGGTGCGGGTCACCGCGCCGGACCCTCGGCAATCGCGCGGGCGACGGCGACGGTGCGGTCGACCAGCTCGTCGACGGGCGTCTCGCCCCAGCCGCCGAGGCCGATGTCGACGGTGCCACTCCACGGCTCCGTCCAGAGCGCCGGGATCTCGCGTCCGCTCAGCCCCCAGAGGGCGCCGACGGTCGCGCCGTTACAGTCGGTGTCCCAGCCGGCGATGACCGCCTCGCCGATGGCGGCACTGTAGTCGTACCAGTAGGTGTGCAGCGCCCAGACGACGACGGCGAGGTTGTTCAGGGTGTGGACCGGCGACATCCCTTCGTAGCGCTCGTGCAGCTGCGCCGTCGCATCCGGCGCCCCGCTCAGCGAACGGCCGAATCGCACCGCCTCCACGGCACGGGAGTCCGCCGGGATCTCGGCCGACGCCCGTTCGATCGCGGCGTCGAGGTCGGCGGCGGCCGGGATCGCCGCGCCGAGCGCAGCGACGAACATCGCGCCGTAGACGCCGTCCTCGACGTGCGAGAGTTCCGCGTCACGGCGCGCGAGGCTGGCGGCCAGCGCCGGGTCGCCGGGGCACACCCAGCCGTAGAGGTCCGCTCGGATCTGAGCACCGATCCAGTCGTTGAACTCGTTCTGGGCGCACTCGGCGAGGTCGAAGCCGGGTTCACCGCCGCTAACGAAGCGGTCGTGGCTCTTGGCAAGCAGGACGCGGTAAGCGGCACGTTCGGCGGTGTACGTCTGCCCGGGCGGCAGGCGCAGCATCCAGGCGCGCGCGACGTCCGCGGTCGAGAGCGCCGTGCCGTGCTGCTCGAGCATGAGCAGCGCGAGGGCGGTGTAGTTGATGTCGTCGTCCTGCTCGGCACGCGACATTTCTCCGAGGCAGGTCCCGCGCATCGATGCCGGAATCGTTCCCTCGCGATAAGGGACGTAGTTGCGGAGCGGTAGCGCGCCCACCTCGTCGAGGTAGGCGCTCAGTGCCGCGGGGCCCTCGCGCATCGAGAATCGCTCGACCGGCTTACCCAGCTCGCACCCGGAGATGCGGCCGAGCCAGGCGTTGCGGATGCGCAGTGGATCGACCTCGACCGTCATGCTGCCTCCCGGTAATGTTCGCCCGACGACCACACGCCCCATCACGATGCGACGTTGCGTCGTCGCACTGCGCGACCGAGCTGTGGCCGGGCCATTATCGCTGCCCTGGACGTTCCCGGGAGGCGTTCGCGCGCGATGGCGTGGCGTTGACCGCGCGGAGCCCGTCCGCCACGGTTGCGTCGCGCCGACCTGTGCGCGGACGGACGAAGGGGTCGACATGCTCATCGGATCACAGCTTCACACCAACAGCACGGACTGGGGGCAGGTCCAGGACGTGGCCCGCATCATGGACGACGGCCCGTGGGCGAGCGTCTGGGTCCCCGACCACTTCGTGCCGCCGCTCGCGTTCCTCGATGAGGATGGGGACTGCCTGGAGGGCTGGTCGCTGCTCACGGGCATCGCCGCCGTCACGCGGTCGCTGCGCATGGGCGTGCTGGTCACGGGCAACACCTACCGCACCCCCGCTCTGCTGGCCAAGATGGCCGCCACCGTCGACCAGATTTCCGGCGGCCGGCTGGAGCTGGGCATCGGCGCCGCCTGGCATGTCCGCGAGCACGAGGCCTACGGCTTTGACTTCCCGTCGGTGCGGGAGCGCAGCGATCGATTGGAGGAGGCCACGGAGTTGATCCGCAAGCTCTTCACGGCCGACGGCCCCGTCGACCATGACGGCAGGTACTACCGGCTGGTCAACGCCCCGTTCGCACCGCGCGGGGCCCAGGACCCGCACATCCCGATCATGGTCGGCGGCAACGGGGAGAGGCGGACGCTGCGCACGCTCGCGCGTTACGGCGACATCATGAACCTCGATGAGGCCACGCCGGCCCAGGTTGTCCACAAGATCGGCGTGCTCGAGGAGCATTGCCGCGAGATCGGCCGTGATCCCGCCGAGATCACGAAGACCTGCTTCTTCCCCGTCGCCTTGCAGGACGACGAGGCGAAGGCGGAGCACCTGCGGGGGCTCTGGGATTCCGGCAAGACGCCCGAGGAGCGCACCCGGCTGGCGATCGGCCCGGCCGATCACATCATCGACGTGATCCGTGAGTACGAGGCGACCGGCGTCGAGCA
>JASLOV010000270.1 GCA_030745285.1 Dehalococcoidia bacterium
AGCCATCGTTGACGTAGCGACGGGCGAACGCCTCGTCCATCTTCAGCAGCTCGAGGGTGGCGCGGAGCTCCTTCAGGAACTCGCGCGGCGGCACGTCTTCACCGCGGCGCGCCTTCAGCGCCTCGCGCAGGAAGTTGACCATCGTCACGCCGGGCAGCGCCGTGGGGTACTGAAAGGAGAGGAACATGCCCTGGCGGGCGCGCCGGTCCGGCGGCATCGTCGTGACGTCTTCGCCCTTGAAGAGCACCTGGCCGCCATCGACCTTATAGGCCGGACTGCCGGCGATGGCGTTGGCCAGAGTGCTCTTGCCGGAGCCGTTCGGCCCCATGAGCGCGTGCACCTCTCCCGGTCCGACCTGGAGGTCGACGCCCCGGATGATCTGCGTGTCCGGCAGAGCCGTGATGCTGACCATCAGATCACGCAGCTCAAGAATTGGATCGCTCACCGGCTGTCTCTTCCCTGTTGCTCTGGCTACCTGCTACTTCGCCACGACGTATTCGCAACACGCCGCACCGTCGACAATCGTCGTCACCTGTTCCACCGGCGCGTCGAGCAGCAGCTCGATCGCTCGCCGGTCGGCCATGCAGGCCATGTGCGTACCTTCCGCAGCGGAGCGGTAGGGGCAGCCGGCGTTGCGCAGGCGGAAGACCGCGCCCTCGTCGCTCGCCTCCTGGAGGATGCCTTCGTCGCGCAGGGCTTCCGTCACCTGTTGGATGCGATCACCGAGCTCGCCGCCGCGCACGCGCGGCGCGTACTCATCGGCGACGCCGCGGGCCATCTCTTCGAAGACCCGCTGCAGGACGTCCGCGCCGGCGCGACCGTCGACGTCTTCCTGCGGCAGCCGCGCCATCGCGGGGAAGAGGCGGTCGAGCAGGCGCGAGTAGCTGGAGTGCGAGGAGCGCTCCTCGCCCGCCTCGCTCAGCGAGTAGCGGGTGGCGGGGCGGCCGCGGCGCTGGCGTTCGAGCGCCGTGTCCAGCAGGTCGTCGGCAACCATGATGTCGAGGTGGCGGCGAATCGCGCCCTGGCTGACACCGATCTCCTCAGCCAGCTCAGATACCGTGCGCGAGCCGTGCTCGTGCAGGATGGCGACTACCTGGTCTCGCGTTCGTTCCACCGCGCCCCACCTTGTGAACCGACACCAAGTTCAATTATCGTGACATTAGGCGCAATGTCAATATTACTTGCATTTCATAGCAATAAACTTTCGGAATCCCTGACCGCCCGCCCGGGGACGGTGGTTGTACGGCCTCCGCGCGCCTCGTACTATGCGTGCCCTCGTATCAGGCGGGGCCGCCGCGGTGGATTCGCCTCGCGGACCACCACAAGACGGCGACGAGACGATAAGCGAGGAGCACTCCATGGCTGACGTGCAGGGGATCAAGGTCGGTTCGAAGGCCTCGTTCGAGAAGACGGTGACGGAAGCGGACATCGCCAAGTACACGGAGGTGTCCGGGGACGCCAACCCGCTGCATGCCGACGCCGAGTACGCGGCGCGCACGCGGTTCAAGGCGCCGATCGCACACGGCATGCTGGGCGCGGGGCTGATCTCTGCCGCCCTCGGCACGCGTATCGCGCCCGGTGCAGTGGTGATCTATCTCGCCCAGAGCTTGCGTTTTCGCGCCCCCGTCAGCGCCGGCGATACGCTCACCGCGACGGTCGAGGCGACCGCAGTCGACGCGGAGCGCGACCGCGTCACGCTGGACACGGTGGTGACGAACCAGGAGGGCGCCGAGGTGATCATCGGCGAGGCGCAGATCATGGTGGAAGCGCTCTCCTGACGCGGCTTCCATCGGCCACTTCGGTTACGATCCCGGTCGGAGCGCCGGTGATCGCCACGTGGCGGACCAGCGCCCGGGACGGCACGAGGGGATCAGCAAGGCGATGACGCAGACAGAGCCGGCCGAGACAGAGCGGGCCGAGACAGAGCCGGCCGAGACAGAGCAGGCGCGCGCCGGCGCGTCGAACGGCATCCGTTCCGCCCGGCAGGCGTGGGAGCAGGGGCCGCTGGCGCGCGTGCTGGAGCGATACCCGGAGCGCCGTCGCAGCTTCAGCACCTCCTCGGCCACGACGGAGCGCATCTACACGCCCGCCGACATCGAAGGCGTCGACTACCTGCGCGATATCGGCTTCCCCGGCGAGTACCCGTTCACGCGCGGCGTGCAACCGACGATGTACCGCGGGCGGGTGTGGTCGTTCCGGCAATATGCTGGCTTCGGCACCGCCGACGAGACGAACGGCCGGTTTCGGGAGTTGCTGGCGAACGGCCAGACCGGGCTCTCCGCCGCCTTCGACCTGCCGACGCAGACGGGGTACGACTCCGACGACGTGATGGCGGAGGGCGAGGTCGGGCGGGTGGGGGTCGCGATCGACTCCCTGGCGGACATCGAGACGCTGTTCCAGGACATCCCGCTCGACCAGATTTCGACGTCGATGACGATCAATGCGCCGGCGGCGATGCTCGTCGCGATGTACATCGTCGCCGCGAAGAAGCAGGGCCACAGCGCCAGCGTCGTCACCGGCACGGCGCAAAACGACGTGCTGAAGGAGTACGTGGCCCGCGGGACGTACATCTTCCCGCCGCAGCAGTCCGTGCGGCTGGCCGCGGACCTGATCACCTACTGCGCGCGCGAGGCGCCGCGGTTCAACTCGATCTCGGTCTCCGGCTATCACATCCGCGAGGCGGGTTCGACCGCCGCCCAGGAGATCGCGTTCTCGCTGGCCAACGCGATCGCCTACGTCGAAGCCTGCCGGGCGCAGGGAGCGGACGTCGACGACGTGGCACCGCGCATCTCCTGGATCTTCAACACCCACAACGACTTCTTCGAGGAGATCGCGAAGTACCGTGCGGTGCGCCGCATGTGGGCGCGGCTGATGCGCGAACGCTTTGGCGCGCAGAAGCCGCAGTCGTGGATGCTGCGCACGCACACGCAGACCGGCGGCTCCACGCTGACGGCGCAGCAGCCGCTGAACAACATCGCGCGCTCCGCGCTGCAGGCGCTGGCGGCGGTGCTGGGCGGCGTGCAGTCGATGGCGCTGTCCTGCTACGACGAGGCACTGGCGCTGCCGACGGAAGACTCGCAGCGGGTGGCGCTTCGCACGCAGCAGATCATCGCCCACGAGACCGGCGCGGCGGACAGCATCGACCCGCTGGCCGGGTCGTACTACGTGGAGTGGCTGACCAACCAGCTGGAGGAGCAGGCGAACGCGATCATGGACCGCGTCGAGGACATCGGCGGGGCCGTCGCGGCGGTCGAGGCCGGCTACGTGCAGGCGGAGATCCAGGAGGCGTCGGTCGCTTTCCAGCGCGAGGTCGAGGCGGTCGAGCGCGTCGTCGTCGGCGTCAACGAATACCTCGAGGAAGACGAGCAGCGACCGACGGCGATCTTCCGACCGGAGAACGCCGCGGCGATGCAGGACGCCCAGCTGCAGCGACTGAACGAGGTGCGCGCGAGACGTGACGGCGCCGCCGTCAATGCTGCGCTCGACCGGCTGCGCGAAGCGTCGCGCGGTGACGCCAACCTGATGCCGGCGATCCTCGATGCCGTGCGCGCCTACGCGACGCTCGGAGAGATGTGCGGCGTACTGCGCGACGAATGGGGCGAGTACACTCCGCCGACGGCGCTGTAGGGTGGTCAGTAGAGCAGGCAATCGCACGGAGGCAACCAACGGCCCAGCGGGGCCGCAATTAGGGGGGGGAATTTGATGGCTGGGACTCTGGACGGACAGGTGGCCGTGGTGACCGGCGCAAGCCGGGGGATCGGTCGCGCCTGCGCGATCGAACTGGCGAACCACGGCGCTTCGGTGGTGATCAACTACCTCTCGAACCAGGAGGCGGCCGACTCGTGCGCGCAGGCGGTGGAAGCCACCGGCGCAAAGGCACTGATCGTGCAGGCAGACGTCTCCAAGGCCGATGAGGCGCAGAAGCTGATCGAGGCGGCGGAGGCGGAGTTCGGCCAGATCGACATCCTGGTGAACAACGCCGGCGTGAACCGTGACCGCACGATCGCCCGCATGTCCGACGAGCAGTGGGACGAGGTGATCTCGACCGACCTCTCATCGATGTTCTACTGCACGAACGCGGCCGTCGGCGGCATGCGGGAGCGGAACTACGGCCGGATCATCAACATGGCGTCGATCATCGGGCAGATGGGAAACGTCGGGCAGGCGAACTACGCGGCGGCGAAGGCCGGCATGATCGCCTTCACGAAGTCGGCGGCGAAAGAACTGGCGCGCAACAACATCACGGTCAACGCCGTCTGCCCCGGCTTCGTCGCCACGGAGATGGTCTCCGCGCTCGACGAGGAGATTCAGCAGAACCTGATCAGCCAGATCCCGCTCGGCCGCTTCGGCACCGCGGAGGAGGTGGCGACGACGGTGCGCTTCCTGTGCACGGAAGGCAGCTTCTACACGGGGGCGCAGCTCAGCCTCAACGGCGGGCAGTACATGTAGGGGCGTCGTCCCCGTAGCTTCCCGCCTCGCGACGCGGGAGAATTGGGGGCCGCCCGAGAGGGCGGCTCTCGTGCCGTCTGCCGTGAGGACGCGATGCCCGACGTTCCACCACTCGGCCGACGCATTGTCGTCGTGGGCGGCACCGGCTCCGGCAAGAGCACGGGAGACGCTGGCGGAGCGGCTCGACCTGCCGTTCGTCGAGCTCGACGCGCTGTTCTGGCTGCCGGACTGGGTGGAGAGCGACGACGGGACGTTCGGCGCGAAGGTGACGGAGGCGACCGCGGGCGAGGGCTGGGTCGTGGCGGGCAACTACCGACGCATCTCGGAAGACGCGGTCTGGCCGCGGGCGGAGACGATGTTCTTCCTCGATGTCTCACTGCTGACGCAGCTCCGGCGGGCGCTCGTCCGCTCATGGCGGCGCTGGCGCCGCGGGGAGCTGCTTTGGGGCACGAACCATGAACGGTTCTGGACTCAGCTGTTCCATCGCGACTCGCTACTACTGTTCGCCATTCGCACGCACCGTGCGACGCGGGAGCGCTATCGCTTGATGATGGCCGCGCCCGAGTGGTCGCAGCTGAACTTCGTTCATCACCACAGCCCCGGGGAGACGGCCCGCTGGCTGGCACGCACGGCGCCGCCTCGTGATGGCGGGTCCGAGTGCGGGGCGTAGGCCCGGCGTGGGGTCCCCGGGGTGTGCCGTAAGTCCCCGCCGTCTGGCCCCCGCCGGACGGCAGGGCCGTACGACCCTGCACCGACCGCACCCGCGCTGATAACGTAACTGCACAATCGCTGCCCCGAACCGCTAAGTTTGTACGTATGGTTGACGTTCGCCCCGCCTCACCGGAGCTGCAATCTGCAGTGCTTGGCATCGTGGAGTTGCAGCCCCTGGCGATGGTGTTGCGGCGACTCGCCTCGGTGGCACGAGAGCTGACCGACGCCGACTACGCGGCGATCGGTGCATACGACGATGAGCAGCAGCTGAGCGACTTCGAAGCGGTCGGGGTGAGCGACGACGAGCGCGACAACCTGCGGCAGCCGCCGCGCGGCGCGGGCCTGCTCGGCGAGTTCGCGCGCGACCCGGTCACGATCAACATCCCGGACACCGGCAGTCATCCAATGGCCACGGGCAGTCCCGAGGGCCATCCGGAGATGGGTGCGTTCCTCGGTGTGCCGGTCGTTTACGGGTCGCAACCGATAGGGGCATTCTACGTCACGCGCCGTCCGGGCCTGGCGGCGTTCTCTGAGGAGGCCCAGGCGCAGCTCGAGTCGCTGGCGCCCTATGCGGCGATCGCGATCCGTAACGCGGAGGCGCTGGAGCTGGAACGACACCGCGCCGAGACCCAGGCTTCGCTCGACCGTCACGCCGTGCGGGACGCGGTGGCGCGCGACCTCCACGACGATGTGATCCAGTCGATCTATGCGGTCGGCCTCGGTCTGCGCGCCGGCCGGGGCGGCGACCTGGACGCCAAGAACCAGGCGATCGACCGCGCCAGCGTGGAACTGCAGGCGGTGATCGCCGACCTGCGCGCGTACATCACGCGGCTCAGCGCCGACCCGGCCGCGCTCGACCCGGCCGAGGTGCTGGTCGGCCGGCTGCGCGAGCTGGTCGCGCAGGGTGGGCAGCGGCCGGCCTGGACGCTGGACTTCGAAGCCGGCCGCGAGGCTGACGAGCCAACGCTGGCACGTCAGATCTATCTGATCGCGCGAGAGATGATCTCGAACGTGATGCGACACGCCGCGGCAGGCGAGGCGTCGCTCGCGCTGAGGCAGGACGGCCGGTCGCTGGTGATGTCGGTGCGCGACAACGGCCGGGGCTTCGACCGCGGCGCGGTGCCGGAGGGCGCCGTGGGCCTGCGCAGCATCGAGCAGCGCGTCGCCGACCTGGATGGATCGCTGCTGATCGAGTCGGAGCCCGGCGCCGGCACGGTGATCACGGCGACGATCCCGCTGAGCGACGCGCCCGAAGACTGATCGCCGCCGCAGCGGTCGCGAAGTACCGGCCCAGAAGTGCCCGCCCAGAAGTACCCCCCCCCCAGAAGTGCCCGCCCAGAAGTGCCCGCCTATACTGGCGGCCGGACCCGACCCTCGAACTGCAGTGAGGAGCAATCGATGCGCATCGTCCTGTTTGGGCAGGCAGCATTCGGCAAGGACGTCTTTGACGCGCTTCTGGAGGCCGGCGAGAACGTCATCGGCGTGTCCACCCCGAAACCGGGCGAACGCGGCGACCCGCTGCACGATGCGGCGACCGAGGCGGGGGTGCCGTCGATCGTGACGCGCGACCTGCGCAAGGAAGAGGCGTTCGAGCAGTACCGGGCGCTCGACCCGGAGCTGCTGGTCTTTGCGTTCGTGACCGACATCGTGCGCAAGAACGTGCTGGACGTGCCGAAGCACGGCACGATCCAGTACCACCCCTCGCTGCTGCCGCTGCACCGCGGCATCTCGTCCATGGCGTGGCCGGTGATCAGCGGGGAGCCGAAGACCGGCATCTCGATCTTCTGGGTCGACGAGGGCATCGACACCGGACCGATCCTGCTCCAGCGCGAGGCAGAGATCCTCTTCACCGACACCGTCGGCTCGCTCTACTTCGACCGGCTCTACCCGATGGGGGTGGAGATGCTGGTGGAGGCGGTGGGGATGGTGCGCGAAGGCACCGCACCGCGCATCGACCAGGATCACTCGCTGGCCACATACGAGCCGCCGATCCGCGACGAGCACGGCATCGTCGACTTCTCGCGGCCCGGGCCGAACGTCTACAACCACGTCCGCGGCTGCGACCCGCAGCCGGGCGCCAGCGTCTCGCTGAACGGGGAGCGGCTGCGACTCTTCAGCCCGTCGTACGCGGTCGGCAACCCGGACGAGGCGCCGGGCACGGTCACCGCCACGGTCGACGGTGCGATCGAGATCGCCGTGATCGGCGGCACGCTGACGATCGGCCGCGTGCAGGCCGACGGGGCGCGCAAGGTGGCGGCGGCCGACCTCGTCAACGTCGGAGACGTGCTGGAACGCGCGTGATCATCGGCAGCGTCCGCGAGACGAAGACGGAGGAGTATCGCGTCGCACTGACGCCGGACGGCGCGGCGGACATCGCCCGTGCCGGGCACTCCATCGTGATCGAGGCGTCCGCGGGAACGGGGTCGAACTACAGCGACGACGACTACCGCGCCGCCGGCGCCGAGGTGCTGGCCACCGCGGACGAGGTCTACGCACGGGCCGAGCTGATGTGCGAGGTGAAGGAGCCGCAGCCGGAGGAATTCGGGCGGCTGCGCGACGGTCAGATCCTGTTCACTTACCTGCACCTGGCAGCCGAGCCAGAGGTCACGGATGCGCTGTTGCGCTCGCGCTGCATTGCCATTGGTTACGAGACGGTGCAACGCGATGACGGCTTCCTGCCGCTGCTCGCCCCGATGTCGGAGGTGGCGGGGCGGATGGCGGTGGAGATCGGCGCGCACTACCTGAAGCGGCCGGGCCCCGGGCGCGGCATGCTGCTGGGCGGGTTACCCGGGGTGCCGCCGGCGCACGTGGTGGTGCTGGGCTCCGGCAACGTCGGCAAGAACTCGGTGCGGGCGGCAGTGGGCGCCGGGGCACGCGTCACGGTCGTCTCGATCGACGGGGACCAATTGCGCGAGCTGGAGGAACTCTACGCCGGCCGCGTGGAGACGCTGCTCAGCAGCCCGCAGGCTATCGCCAACGTGGTGCGAGGGGCCGACCTCGTGATCGGGGCGGTGCTGGTCGCCGGTTTCCGCGCGCCGGTGGTCGTGACTCGCGAGATGGTGGGCTCGATGGCCGAGGGGGCGGTGATCGTCGATGTCGCCGTCGACCAGGGGGGCTGCATCGAGACGACGCGGCCGACGAGCCACGTCGAGCCGATCTACGTCGAGGAGGGCGTAGTGCACTACGCGGTGCCGAACATGCCCGGTGCGGTGCCGCGCACCTCATCGCGCGCGCTGACCGGGCTGACGCTGCCCTACATCCTGCGCGTGGCCAATGACGGCTTCGAGGCGGCGGTGATGGCCGACCCGGCGCTGCGACGGGGCGTCAACGTCTACCGCGGGCAGATCACGCACGGGGCCGTGGCGCAGTCGCTTGACCGGGACTGTACACCGGTGGAAGATCTGCTGGGACCCGCGGCGTGAGCCTCCGAGGCCTGACCGACGGCCTCGGATTCCTGCGCGAGCACGAGCGGCTGGTGATGATCAGCATCTCCACGGTGCTGGTGATGGCCGGCCAGGGCGCGATCAGCCCGATCCTGCCGCTGTTCGCCAAGGAGTTCGGCGTCGGCATTGCCGCCGTGGGGCTGACGCTCTCGACCTTCGCGCTGGCGCGCCTGCTGCTCAACGTCCCGCTCGGTGTGCTCTCGGACCGCTACGGGCGTCGCATGCTGCTGGTGAGCGGACCGATCGTGACCGGCATCGGCATGGTGGGCTCCGGGCTCTCGCAGAGCATCGAGCTGCTGCTGGTCTGGCGCTTCATCGCCGGCGCCGGCTCGGCGATGTACATGACCGGCGCGATGATCTACATCGCCGACATCTCCACGGCGGAGAACCGCGCGCGCTTCATCGGCACGAACCAGGGAGCGCTGCTGCTCGGCGTCTCGATCGGGCAGGCGATCGGCGGCATCCTCGGGGAGTTCTACGGGTTGCGCGTGCCGTTCTACGCCGTCGGCATCTCCGCCTTCGCGGCGGCGATCTACGCTTTCCTGCGCCTGCCGGAGACGCGACCTGAGACACGGCAGGCACAGCCCGCGGACGCATCCGACGAGACGGCCGACGCTGGCTCGCGACCGGCAGGCACGCGCCGCTCGTGGGTACGCATGATCCGCTCGCGGGATTTCTTCGCAGTCTCGTTCGTGACGATGTCGATCTTCCTCACCCGCTCCGCGGGCCGGCAGACGCTGGTGCCGCTGCTTTCGGTCGCTCGCCTCAACATGTCGACGGGCGTGCTGGGCGGGGTCTTCGCGGCGATGTCGCTCTCGAACATGTTCCTGATCACGCCGGCCGCCTTTGCCGCCGATCGCTTCGGGCGCAAGGCGGTGCTGATCCCCGGCGGGGTGCTGTTGACGGCCGGGCTGCTGCTGTACGGCGGCGCGAACAGCTACACGATGTTCATCGTCGCCTCCGTCGTGCTGGCGATCGGCCAGGGCATCGACGGCCCCGCCCCTGCCGCCTACGCGGCGGACATCGCGCCGGAGGACGCGCGCGGACTGGCGATGGGGCTGTACCGCAGCTCCGGCGACTTCGGCTTCGTGCTGGGGCCGCCGCTGCTGGGGCTGCTGGCGGACGCCACGTCCTTCGGCTGGGCGCTGGCGGTCAACGCGGCGATCGTGGCGGCGGCGACGCTCTTCTTCGCGGTGGCCGCCCGTGAGACGGCGGGATGGGCACGATCGCCCCGCCCCCCGGCCCCCGTGCCGGAGGCCGTCGACGCCGGCCCCGAGGGTTAGCCGGCCGCCTGCCCCCGGTCCCGGAAGGTCGCGAGCGCCTCAGCTTCTTCCTCGGCCGGCATGCGCACGAAGAGGCCGCTGGCCTCGACCAGCGTCTGACCCTCGACATCGTGCAGCGCCGCCTCCAGCTCGATGCGACGGCCGCGGCGGCGGGCGACGCGGGCGCGAGCAGTGAGCGCGCCGTCCAGAGGCACGGGCCGCCGGAAGCGGGTCTCCATCCTGGCGGTCACGGCGAAGACCTCGTCGGCGTACATCGCCCAGCCCATCGCCTCATCGAGCAGCAGCGAGAGCAGGCCGCCGTGCATGATGCCTGGGAAGCCCTGGTCCTCCGGTCGCGGCTGGTAGGAGGTGAGGACGTCGTCGCCATCGCGCTCGAAGACGAGGTGCAGGCCGATCGGATTGTGGCGGCCGCAGCCGAAGCAGAATGTGTTGGTAGCACCGGGCCAGATCTCGGGCGTCATCGTCTCAAGAGTAGACGTTTGTCCATGCCGCGCCCAAGCGAGTCGCGCACCTTCAATCCGGCGAGCAAGTTGACTCTCTAGCGGAAGGTTTCCTTGAGCCGCTGTCCGGTTTCGGCCCGGACGCGCTCGGCCTCTTCCGGCATGAAGCTGGCGCCGCACGCCGTACAATCGAAGCGCGTCGCCCTCTTATCGTCGCCGACGTCGTCAGCGTTCTCCCAGCGCAAGCTGATTGCCGTATGCGGGTACAGCTCCGTCGCTTCGGCCGGTGCCTCCGGCTGCTCCTCCCGCTTGAACAGTCTTCCGAGGAAGCTCATGCCTTCCCCCCTTCGATGGTCCGACCCAGCTGCCATCGCAGGCAGCCGACGGCCGAGGCGATACTACACCCGGAGTGCACGCAGCGAGGCGTGGGCGCGGTATCAGCTAGTCGAGATGTGCCAGGGTGTCGTCGAACGACGAGACCTCCTGATGCATCAGAACGAGGTCGAACGCCACCCCATCGTCGTCGACCACGTGGTCGTGCAGGATCGCCATCGGCGTGAATCCGAGTTCACGGAAGGTCCGAATCGCGGCAAGCTGGTCGATCGTCATCTGGGCCATTACGCGGGTGACACCGAGGTCGACCGCGATGCGGAACGCGTCCGCTGTGAGGTAGTGACCGAGATGGTGCCCGCGCATCGATTCGCCGATCACAACGCGCAGTTCGGCTACGTGGCGTGACCAGCGCGCCGCACTGCGGGTCACTGAACTGAACCCGACGATGCCTCCGTCGTCGATGGCGAGGATGATGCCCGCAGTGCCGACGAGGATGCTGTCGGTCCAGTCGTTCAGCCCCTCGACCTCTGTGATGTCAGTGGGCAGGAAGAGCAGGTCGTGCGGCGGAAGCGACCGTGCGAATCGAAGCATCTCGCTCGCGTCATCCGGTTCCATGTATCGAAGATCGACTACCCGGTCGCAGACCGTCACGGTCCGGAGCGTGTTCGTGCCGCTCGTACTCATGACCTGCCTCGCATTCCTGTCACTCGAGACCTATCGCCGGCGCGGTTATGATCTTGGCCCGCGTGGGATGCCAGACCTAGGGGCGATCGTCCCTGCTGGAGCCCCACCTGCGTGTGCGACATCGCGCCCGCGCCCTGCCCCGCTCGACCCGTCACAGGAGCCTCGTCGCGACTGGCGCGCCTGTGCCCTCGCGCCGTAGGCTGACCCGGAGCGCGCATCAGCGCCAGGCGAGTGTGCCCCAGCCCTCCGCGAGCTTGCCGTCGCGGATGGTGAAGATGGTCGTGCCTTCGACGGTCTTGGCTTCGTCGGCCGGTGCGACGCCCTGGAATTCCGCGATCTGCTTCCCGGTCGCCTCGAAGTGCCCGACCAGGCGCTCGCCCTGAAACTCGATGTCGCCGACGGAGAACACCAGATCCTCGAAGGCGCCGCCGAAGATGCAGCGCTCGATCGGTTCCGGTCCGCGGTCGTGCGAGTGGTTCATGGCCGGCGGGCCGTGGCAGATGAAGTCGGGCTGGAATATCTCGGCGAGCACGTCCGGGGGGTTCGGCGTGGCCGTCCCCTCGTGAACGACTCGCCGAATTAGCTAGTCTGCGCTGGCCTGATCCACGACACACCCCTCGTCCAAGCGTCCCCGCGGTGAAGTATAGGGGCGCAGGTTCAGGGACGTTCGCGGGGACCGGGTGGGCGGCCGTCAGTGGCCGTTCGACTGGTCGGCCATGTGGCGGCTGCCCCAGCCGGCGAGGGGGCCGAGGGCCTCGCCCAGCTCGCGGCCGGTGGCGGTCAGCTCGTACTCGACGCGCGGCGGCATGGTGGCAACGATGTCGCGGGAGACGACGCCGAGGTGCTCCAGTTCCGCGAGGCGGTCGCGCAACGTTCGTGAGTTGCAACCGCCGACATCACGAGCGAGCTCGTTGAAACGTCGCTTGCCGGGCATGAGGTGGTAGACGATGTGGGGGACCCACTTCTGGCCGAGCAGAGCGAGTGTCGCTCGGACCGGACAGTAGTCCCCGTCCGGGGAAACAACGAGCTTGCGCTCGATCACCGTTGATGCCCGCCACACATCTCCCAGACCGTACCGCAGCGGTGCTCTGCGCCACAACCGCGGTTGCGAGCCGGACGAACGCCGGCGGGGCGGGCGAACGGTGCTGCGGGGCGTGCGGGCGCTACGGGGCGGGCGGTTCCGCGGAGGCGACCGCCGGCGCGGCGCGGCGAGCGACGGTCAGCGCCGTCGCCAGGAAGATGGCGCAGGCCACGAGCACGATCGCGGCACTGGCGGAGACCTCCGCGTAATAGGAGACGTGCAGGCCGACCACGGAGGCCGCGAGGGCGACGGCGGCGCCGATCGTCATGATGTTCGACATGCGGTCGGCGACGAGGCCGCCGGTGGCGGCGGGGACGATCAGCATGGCGTTGACGAGCACGATGCCGATCGCTTTCAGCGCCACGACCACGGCGACGGCGATCAGCACCAGCAGCGCGTACTGGAAGGGCGCGGCACGGACGCCGGAGGCCGCCGCCATGGCCGGGTCGTAGGCGACGAAGAGCAGCTCCCGGTAGAAGGCCCAGACGAACAGCAGCACCGCCGCCGCCATCACCGCGGCGCCCAACAGGTCCGCGTTGGAGACGCCGAGGATGTTGCCGAAGACGAAGGCGAAGAGATCCGGGGTGTAGGCGGTGCGACGGGACATCACAAGGATGCCGAGCGAGAACATCGCCACGAAGAGGATGCCGATGGCGGTGTCGTACGAGACACGCGTGCGGCGCTGCGTCCAGCCGATGCCGAGCGCCGTCAGCACCCCGGCCACGAGCGCGCCCGCGCCGACGCTCGCGCCGTTCACGAAGGCCACCGCCACGCCTGCCAGGGTCGCGTGCGCCAGCGCGTCGCCGGAGAAGGCGAGCCCCTTGTGCACGACGAATGCCCCGACGACGGCGCCGACGACGCTGATGATCACGAGCACGGCCAGCGCGCGCCGCATGAACTCGAACTCGTAGGGATCGAAGAGCCAGCCCGCGACGTCAGTCATCCGTCACGCGGTCGTCCACTGCGGGGTCAGTCACTGCGGGGTCAGTCACTGCGGGGTCAGTCACTGCGGGGTCAGTCACTGCGGGGTCAGTCACTGCGGGGTCAGTCACTGCGGGGTCAGTCACTGCGGGGTCAGTCACTGCGGGGTC